>JAJZPA010000124.1 GCA_021811425.1 Bacillota bacterium
TCGCTGCATCTGAATCTTCAACAGCTGCCGCTGATAATTCCACTCATACAGGGCCCGTGTCTCATCCAACCCTTCATAACATTGAAGGCGGATAAGTTCTGCTTTAAACACTTGGCTCAACACTTTGGCAATTTCCGTCTTGCCAACTCCGGGCGGTCCCGTTACGAGGAGGGGTTTCCCCAGCTGCACGGCCAAAAAAACCGTCACGGCAATGCGATCCTCCCGTTCGGTAATATAGCCAGCCCCTTCTAAGGCCTGCTCAAACTCCTCGAGCGTCATTCTCCCTGTCAAGGCTAAACTCCCCTCTCTTGAGCCTTAGCGCACAATTCCTGCCCGGCGCACGATGTGTTCGACTGCCTTGACCGCCACAGATTCATCTGGAAGGTCGTAAAGCGCTTTGCCTGCCAAGTCTTGCGTCACAACTAAGGGATCCAAGGGGATATCGCCAATTACTTTCAGCCCAGTTAAAGCGATTTCGTCTGCTAAGGATTCCAGGCTGTCCGGCGACGTCTTCGTCACGACCAAGTATACTTCCCCGACTTCAGCTTTTAAACCCCGGATGAGATCATGCACCCGACCCGCTGAGCGGATACCACGAGCTGAAGAATCGCTAATGATAAACATGATATCGATATGCGGAATCGTCCGCCGACTGATGTGTTCCAATCCTGCCTCAGTATCCACCGCCACGAAATCATAATTTTCGCCCAGATCCTCTAAGTATTTCCGCAAGAGATCATTAGGGTAGCAATAGCAGCCCGGCCCCTGTGGCCCGCCCATGACCAGAAGATCAATATCCTGGGATTCCACCAAGGACTGCTGCAGCCTATATTGCATGAATACAGCTTTCGGCATGCCCTCTGGCATCGCCTTTGGATTTTTCGATTCCTCCAACAAATCAGAGATCGTTGCGGTCACATTCAAACCTAAGGCCTCATTGAGATTGGCATTGGGGTCAGCGTCCACCGCTAAAATCGAAATCCCTTTCTTTTGTTGAATCATCTGCCTGAGCATCAGGGCAGTAAATGTGGTTTTTCCAACTCCACCTTTGCCAGCCACCGCAACATACTTCGCCATATGGCACTCCTCCTACCCAAATTGTGATTCTTTTCTGACAAGGAGATATTTTCTCCTTTTGCTCATGATAACAGAAACATCAGGCTAAAACCATGATCTCGTTCACAATCCATAAAAATAACACGCTAGCCTTAGGCAATTTTATGGATGCAGCTTTATGTGTGCAGCAATGCCCACTCACCCGGTCAAAATGGCAGCGGAATCACGGGCAAAAGAGCACTCGCCCGGCTCAGCAAATCGAAGAAGAGCAGCACCCCGAGCACCACCAAAATCGCACCCCCGCTGAGGGAAACAGCGTGCATAATGGCCCCGCTCCGGCGAATCCAGGCGACCGCCTTATCCGCCAAGAGGGCAAAGAGCACGAAAGGAATCGCTAATCCCAGGGAATACACCCCTAGCATCAGGCTCCCCATGGCCATACTGCCGCTGCTTCCGGCCATCATTAATATACCCGAAAGCACGGGACCGATACACGGTGTCCAACCCGCCGCGAAAGAGAGCCCCAGTAAAAAAGCCCTGCCCCCGCCGCTACGCTCCTTTGATTCCAAATGCACTCGTTTTTCCATCATTAGCCAAGGGACATTGAGCACTCCCATCATCTGCAGACCAAAAACAATCACGATCACCCCGCCGATGCGCATGAGAATCGAGCGGTAAGCATTCACGAGCTGCCCCAGCGCACTGGCCGAGGCCCCCAAAAGGACAAACACCACCGAAAACCCAAGTACAAAAAGCAGGGAACGGTAAATAAGGACGCTTCGCGCTGGCTTTTCCTCCAGCGAACTCCCTACGAGAAAAGAAAAATACGCTGGTACCACCGGAAGAACACAAGGGGAGAAAAAAGAAACAATCCCCCCCAAAAATGCTAAACCAAACGTCATATTCATTGGCCCAAATCCTCATACCCAATCGGCAAAGCCTCTGCAATGGCCTCGCCGATTATCGTCTGCACATCACTCACCACCCGGGACAATTCGAACTCTGCTTCCAGGTATTCTCGCGCCTTCGGATTCAGGCTGAGCAAACTATAGAACTGCTCCAACTCCTGCTGTTTCGCCCCATCAACCTGATCAAGCCTCTGAGCCTGCTGAATCTCCCATTGTTTCATTTGAAAATCCCGGATCATCTTGTGGTTGCCCGCGTCCGCCAGGATCGCCGTTTTCGCTTGCATAAAGCGAGTATACTCCGGTGAACTTTTCATTTCTCTCGCCAAATGATGCGCAACATCATAAATTGACATATCCTCATCTCTCCTCATTGTGGAAGCACGGGGAAGCACGGGGGGGAAGCACGGGGACGGTTCTGTTGCTTCCGCCTTCCGACTCCTGTCTCCTGTCTCACTGTCTCGTCAAACGAATAACAGAACCTACAAGAGCTGCTCCGCGAGAATTTCGAATGCCTTCAGGCGGCTATACGCCAATAAATCATCCCATTGCTCTCGTTCAAGCTCCCAAGGGCAATACGCGGCCACCCGGCTCGTAAATCCGAGAGGTCCACCAAAATGCTTCTCCAAGCGTCGCCCAGCCAGACTGATGAGCCCCTGTGCATGCACAGTGCAAGTAATCGGCTCCAAACATAGTACCTGCTCTCCTTGATAGCGTACCAGCAGACTTACGCCGCCCAAGCTCTCCACCACAACATACTCCCGACGGATTTTCTCCTCAAGGGGCTTCCGATCGGGAAGGGGTTGGCCACCGGCTTGCAGCCAAAACGCCTCTTCAATCCTTGATTCAGCTGGAATGAACAACCGTTGTGCTCCCATATTGCGGGCGAAACGGAGAAGTGTACGCGCCATATCTTCCTGACGGGCACTCTTTACCGGAAAACCCTCCAAAACCATCAAGCGTTCCGACGCACTCAAGATGAGTTCTGCTTGTAGCCCCTCACCCTGGATCTCCAAAACTTCATAGCCAGGCAGATGAAACCCCCGTTTCACTTCGATCCCCTCATCATATAGAAAAGCCCCTAAGGCACAACACCAATCCTCCAAGCTTTCTTCCTGCCATTCCAAAGCGGGCTTCAGAAAAATCTCCATCCGAGACATGATTCATCCCCTCCCGCGCTTATTCCCTTCTACCATCAGTCTTCCACTGGGATAACGGGAATATCCACGCGGTTAGATTCTTCAGCGCAAACGTTCAAGAACAGCCCAGCGATGTGCGAGAAAGTCGCTTTCAGTGTGCTCTCCTTATATGAGGGAATACGCGATCGGTTCGCGGCCCTGGAAGCCTACGACTTTCTTCGCTCCTAGATGATGCAAGAGGGCCATCGCTTCTCCCAAATCCCGCCCGACGACCTTGGCCTCATGGGCATCGGAACCCAGCGTAACGGAGATCCCCCTGAACACAGCCTCTTGCAGCAGTTTGGGCTCGGGGTAAAATTCTCCCACCGGCTTATAGCGCCCATTCGTGTTGATCTCGATTGCCAACCCCATTTCTTCAGCTGCAGTCAGCGCCCTATCCGCCAGCTCCAGGATATCCTTTTGCGGTCGCACCCCATAGATTTTAAGGAGATCCAAATGCCCGAGGGTCGTGAAGAGCCCGCTGCGTGCCGCTTTCTCAACCAGAGAAAAATAACGTCCATAGAGAACGTCCGGATCCTGCGCGCGATGACGTGCTTCTTCCCCAGGACTATCAAACGCCCAACCCTCGATCTCGTGCACGGAACCAATCACATAATCAAAAGGAAAACGTTCGAGGACGCCTTGTATTTTCTCTTCCTCCCCGGGCCGATAATCCACCTCTAAACCCACCCGAACCTTAAGCCCTGGATAGGATTTCCCTACTTCCCGCAGCAGCGGCAAATCAAGCTCCCCGAAATAAAGATCATGATCCGCAAACCCGATCTCCACTAATCCCTTCTCGATAGCCACCTGCAGAAAACCTCGCACCGCTGTTTCATCAGCTTGGCGATCCTGATGTCCAATCAAATGCACATGTAAATCGAGCACTTTATCTTTCTCCTTTTTCCCTTCGTCGAACTATGTACCTCGCACCTCGGGCCTCGTGCCTCGAACCTCGGGCCTCGATTACAGGCTCTGCATCCCTGACTGCACCCAGAGATACGGCACAACATTGCGCTGCGTTTTCGCCATCCGCAGAGCCGGGTGCGCCAAATCCTTAAAGAAATTTCCGTTCACCTTCACATCCACCCGTCCCGCGAATTTGCCGTTCAGAATGCGCAAGCTCTGGGGCGCACTGAGCGAATAATCTCCAGACACACTGTCCTGCGTGTGCAAACCGAGCACAGAAAGAACTAAAACTCCGTCATCCACCCCTTGCAGCGCACGCTCCCAGTCTTCTTCGCGCGCATGGCTAAGATAGAGCCCAGATGTTCCTTGGGGAAGCGCGGTGGGGGAAGCTCCCCAGCGCCCTGCATCTTTGACCGTAAGCAGAGGAGATGCCAAAGCCCCTTTGCGGACGAGCACCGTGCGCTCAGCCGGGACACCCTCTGGAGTCACTAAATACGATCCCCATTCAAAGGGCTGCAACGGATCCACCACTAAGGACACCTCTGGGACAAACACGCCCTATTTCTGCTCAAACCGTTCCTTAGTAAAGGCACTGCGCCTTTCCAAAACATTTTGGCCCGAAAAATTCGGTAGGATATACTGACCCAGCATCTCTTCAGCCACCGCCGGCGCTAAAATCACCGCCGTCTTCGACCCTGGTGCGGGTCCGAATTCCTGCAAGGCCTCGTAATGGAGAAGGGTATTCTGCCAAACATCCTTCCATTCTTCTGGCTCAATAAGGCGTCTTTTGGCAAATCCGCCCCCAACTAAGCGGTCGAAGGAAAAACTAAGGCCATATTGCGATTCCTGATAGGTGACCGCCAGCCCCGTCGAGGTTCGCACATGCCGATACCCCCAAGCCGCTGAGATCTGGGCCTGGAGTTTCGCCTTATCCGGCTTTTCGTATAAGAGACGTTCTAACTGGGCAAAAAGCACCTCATCCTCCCCAGCCAGTATCTTCTCCAGCCGCTCATCTTCCACAGCTGCCAGCGGCAACGGAGCAGGCTCCACAATCCGGCCGCCCTCCGGATCCTCATAAGCTGCCTGACGCCAACCTCTCAATTCCTCAATCCAAGGATCTTTAACCTCAGCCGACTTGGCCTGAACCCGAGCCTGGCTTAATCTTCCATCCGCCCAGACCAAAAACACCTCGCCACTCTCCCCTTCCCGATAAGTGGGCGGGGTATAGACACTTCCCGGGGAATTATCCTTAATCCCTAACGCAACTGACTTCATCTCGTGGATAAAAATGCGCCAACCCTTTAACCGCAGTGTTTCCTCATCGGGCCTCACCTGAAAATGATATAAAAGTTCTTCTAATTGGGCGACGAGCCTCATCCTTCTCCCCCCAAACTCACTTGATCACTGACCTCAAGGAAAATAAAGCGGCTACTGCCCCCGCTCGAAGGAACGGACTGCCCGCCTTTGCCGCAGGTGCCAATCGCATCAAACGCTTCTGCACCCACCCCCAGCTTAATCGCCTGCAAGGCCGAGAGAATCTTGCCACTGAAAATCGATGGCCGATAAATCCTTAAGTCCTCGTCCCCTAAATCCACAATGCCTTCGCACTGAAACACGAAATCCCCGGTTTTCGGATTAACCTGGCCACCTCGATAACCCAAGAGAAGCAAAGTCTTCTCCCCCGCTTTGATTTCACCGCGCTCCAAGAGGGCCTCCCGCATCCGGCGGACATCCCCCATTAAAGTCCCGCTCTCCTGAAACTCAGCCGTCTCATCCACGATCAAGCGAATGTTGGTCATGCGCGGGAGCGGAACATGGGCATAACTTTCCGCTCGGCCGGCCCCTGATACCGCCATACCAGCCTCCGCCGCTGAAAAAATATCCCCAAGTCCGGCCTTCAAGATCCCGTTTTGGACGATCCGAACCGTCTCCCGAAGCAGTCCATTGGCTGAAAAGGGCTGATAGGCCCAATCCCCTGGCAGCGGCCCGTCCAAAATATGTACGCTGGGCCGGGCAACCTTAAGCCCTCGCTTCAGCTTTCCCTGCTCTCCGAGTACGGACTCCTGCATATGATCCGACTCCACCGCATGCCCAAAAGCTTCATGGGCCAATCCTTTTGCTAAGCCATAGTCAATCACCAAGGGATAATGTCCTGATGCCAAAAATGGGGCTGCAGAGACTGCCCGCGCCAACTCAGCCCGCTCAGCGGCCTCGCGCTCAAGCCGATGATCGGCTTGTTCCTCCCCTAGGATCTGGGCATCCGTCCCGCTCCGGTGCACCAAAGTGCTTGCACTTTTCCCCTCCTGATGAACCGTCCCCTGGTGCATCAAAACCGCTCGAGGAATCGTGAAACTCACCCGCGTCCCATCCGAACGCCCGATACACCAACTATCTTCAACCTGACGAAAACTCGACTGCCAAACCGCTTCCGGAAAAGCCTTCCTCACCCCTTCATGGAGCGCAACACAGCGCGTCTGCAGCTCAGCCAAAGGCACTTCCCCGAAGCTTCGAGCCGGACTCTTTGCCTCCGCTCGCAGAAACCTCGCTTTCCAAATCTCCCGATTCTTCTTTGCCCCTAAGCGTTCATTGCGTCGCGCCAAGGACAGGGCCCGCTCCACCAGCCTGAGCCCCGTCTCTAAAGAAAGCACATCCGCTGCAGCAAAGCCGCTGACCCCTTGGGCTGTAAAAACCTGAACCCCCAGCCCCTCATCCCCGCCCGTCGCCACACGCTCTAAACGACCGTTGCTCAACCGCAAACTCCGTTCCCGCCGCGACTCGGCGCGCACGATCACATACCCGTCTCCGTGCGCAACCTTCTTTAAAATCGCATCCACCAATATGGCTAGCTCATTTTGCTGCAATCCAGCACCCCCTGCCCCATGTTACTCTAACCCTTGATTATTTCCCCATAAATATTCTGGTTCGTATGTATAATCCTCCGTCAACACGGACATAATTTAGATAGTCTCACGTTTTCCAATTTTTTATCCCCACTCCTCTCTTTTACTTAAGCTTGCGGTCCAAAGAGCCGCAAGCTTTTTTTGTACCAATCAGAAAGAATAAGTTTCGGGTGGCATAAGTGCAACTAGGCGGCCGCCTTCGCCGACTCAAACAGGACGTTTGAGATTAGAGCGCTGCCATGGATGGCAAAGCGCCGAAAGGCTTGGCGCCAGCCAAGTTTTCTTTATCTTTAACCCAGTACTGCGCCTGGGGTGAAGCAGGTGCCGATGAACATCCCCACCCCCCAACTTAATTCGGCCTGACAACTTTCACCATCAGTTTGCGCTCTTCCGCATACCCCAGCTGCTCGTAGAGCGCCAGTGCCTTCACGTTATGGCTGCTCACTGCCAAACCGAGATATTCTATTCCCTTATCCCGGCAGTAATCTTCAGCTGCAACGAGCAGAGCGCGCCCCATCCCTTGTCCCCGGAACTCTGGCAGAACCGCCACATCCATCACCCAACCCTGGATCATTCCCGTCAATTCTTCGCGCGATTCCGGATAAAGAACCAAATACCCGGCTTTGACCGGGTTTTCTTTTTCTTCGCTTTCGGCTACAAAGACTATGGCGTTGTTTTGCTGGATCCAAGTCCAAAAGCCCTTTAACACGGATGTCCGATACTTCATCGTTTTGCTTTCAGACTGTTGGCGCCAAGGAGATACACTATCCATAATGACGGTCTTGCCTAAAGCATAAAGAAACGGCCAATCCTGCACATCCCCAAACCGAATCTGCATAACACCACCCCTTGAGATCAATGTATGCAAATGAGGCCATTGTGGCCTCTGTGGTTCTTCATGATTCCCGCAACCGATATATTTGAAAGGAAAGACCTAAAGCAAGGCCCATTATCTACCGCCTAGGGGGAGCAAGGGGACGGTTCTTTTGCTTCCGCTTTCCGCCTACTGAATAGCTACTCCAATCATAAGAGGTGAGGGAATGGCACTCTTCCTAACCCCAGCTACCGGGCTCTTTTGCATCCTAGGCGGAATGGTTATCCTGCGCCAAGGCCTCCAGCGCTTGGCCGGAACCCGCCTACGCCGAGTCATAATTTGGATGACTCTTAATCCCTGGCGTGCTTTCTTAAGCGGAACCGTCGCCACGGCCCTCGTTCAGTCCAGCAGTATTCTTACCGTCATGACCGTCTCTTTTGTGGATGCCGGTCTTTTGCCGTTTGCCAACGCCCTTTATCTCATCCTCGGCAGCAACATCGGTACCACCGTCACAACCCAGCTCCTAGCCTTTCCCCTCGACTCATTCTCCTATTATGCCATGCTCCTCGGCTCCCTCGGATTTCTCTTCCTCAACGGCCGCTGGCGTTACTTGGCCCTCGGTCTCTTGGGTCTGGGTCTTCTCTTCTTTGGGCTCATGACCTTAGAAACGGGGCTTGAACCTTTTGTCAACCAGGCAGGGATTCAGCACTTTATTCACAGTCTCGGGGATCATCATTGGCGCGGAGTTGCTGCCGGTGCACTCCTCTCAGCCCTGTTGCACTCCTCCAGTGCCACCACTGGAATCGTCATGCTGCTCACAGAGGAGGGGTGGCTGACTTTGCCGACCGCGATCGCTTTCGTCCTCGGTGCCAACATCGGCACCTGCTTCACTGCCGTACTGGCTTCTCTCGCCAGCGAAACCGCCGCCAGACGTGTTGCCTACTTCCACATCCTGCTCAATGTTTTCGGCGTCCTTGTCTTCCTCCCCTTTCTCCATCCCTTCGTGAGCCTTCTCACCCACCTCGGTGGCAACCTGGCCCGTCAAGTCGCCAATGCCCACACCCTCTTCAACATCATCTCCTCCCTCCTCGCGTTCCCCCTCGTCCCCGCCGCTGCCCGCCTACTTAAGAGACTATAAATACAAGCGCTCGATTACGTCGCACAACCCCGCCGCATCATCGAGCCCATAACTTGGCACCCCATTGTCGAAGACCACATCACTGGCAATCGCAATCAACTCCTCTGGCTTGCAGAGGAGTTCTTTATGTACCTCTGAACGAAAAACCTCGATTTTGGGCTTATCCGCGCGCTTATAACCTTCGGTGAAGATCAGATCCACCCCCTGGATGCGGGAAATTACAGCGTCCAGGGGCTGGTCCTCAGGCACGCTCTCCAAAATCGCGATCTTTTGCGGGGAAGCAATCACCACCATGTCTGCTCCCGCCTGAGCATGCCGCCACGTATCTTTCCCTGGTTTGTCCATGTCAAACCC
>JAJZPA010000125.1 GCA_021811425.1 Bacillota bacterium
CGATCTGACTGGAAGCTATCTTTTGTATCATCGTAACACCCGGCAAAGACATCTAATAGCATTCAGGTTGTAGGTAGCGACCTTGATATTGTCCAAAAGGTACTGGCAACGATACCCCAAGGCTTGAGCTAATATGGCACAGCCCCCCTCTGCTTAAGAATATTATACCATGAAAGAACGCCCTAACTCATGACTGAAGTCACGAGTGTGCGGGCGCTGAGTCATCAAGAAGGCCCCTCGTAGTCTAACTTAGATACAATGTTGAAATTCGAAGCAATGGCTCAGGATATGTGTTTTGGCACAGAGGACTTTGCAGAAGGCCGGAAGGCTTAGCTTACCCAAAAAAGCTTGGAGCAAACATCCGATAGTTCCAACCGACAATGTATTTTCTTTTGCCTTATGACCAAAATGACCAATATATAAATTAATGACCTAAATATTCGCACGGATAAGCTTAGATGTTATAATATAAATAATCAGAAAATTTATATAGAGCACAATTTTCTGCATTACATTCAATAGAAGAAAGATAAGGAGGGTAGTAATTAGAGAGAAGGGGTTTGGGGGTTAATTGCTACAAGGAAATGAAAGGAGAGCCTCTATGAAAAAAATCCTCGGATTAATCATTTCATCAGTGCTGGTGCTTTCAACATTTTTAGTCGGATGTGGTTCCAGTTCTTCACCAGGTTCAACTTCGAGTTCGTCCGCAAGTCAGGAAGTTTTAAAAATCGGGGCAGCTATCTCGATGACTGGACCGACAGCCAAAGAAGGCAAACTAACGAAAGATGGTTATGATTTCTGGAAAGATTGGGTTAATTCCCATGGCGGCATAAAAATAGGCGACAAAACATACAAGGTTGAGATGAAGTATTATGACGATGAGTCCAAAGCAGAAACATCGGCAAAGTTGATGGATAAATTAATCAACGAAGACAAAATCAAGCTGATTATGGGACCCTATGGCTCGGGTCCAACCTTTGCCGCGTTAGCTGTTACAAACCGCAACGGCGCCCTGATGATTGATACCCAAGGTGCGTCCAAAAAGATATTTGATCAGGGTTCCAAGTTGCTGATTGGTGCACTACCCTTGGCCGGCGATTATTTTAACGGCTTTATCAAAATGGTGCAGAATCTGCAGCCGGCTCCCAAAACCGCGGTTGTGCTCTATGCCAATGATTCCTTTTCCACTGAAGTGGCCGAAGGGGCTAAAGCCAACTTGGAAAAAGGCGGAATTAATGTACTGATGTATCAGGCTTTCCCTCAAAATGCCAAAGATATCACGTCCCTGCTGACCCAAGTGAAGCAAAAGAATCCGGATATACTGCTGGGTTCCGGACACCTGGAAGAAAGCATCACCGTAACCAAACAAATGAAAGAGCTGAATCTTAACGTGAAAGCGGCAGCTTTTACGGTCGGACCGCCGACTCCTGATTTCCCCAAAGCCCTGGGCAAAGATGCCGAGTATGTCTTCGGTGCCAGTCTTTGGACTCCCGATCTCAATTTCAAAGATCCATTGTGGAAGGACACCAAGGGATTTGTGACAGAGTTCAAGAACAAGATGGGCTATGTTCCGGACTACCATGTGGCGGAGTCAGTGTCAGGCTGCGAGATTATGCAGCAAGGGATACAAGCTGCCAGTTCGACTGATCCGATAAAAGTGCGGGAAGCGATTGGGAAGATCACCACCATCAATACGCTGTATGGCGCTTTCCATTATAATGAAAAAGGAGTCCTCCAAGGGCTCGATTCGGCCGCTATGCAGATTATAGGTGGCACACAAGTCACCGTTTATCCGCAAGGTACACCAAAATATCCGGTTCCGGCTTGGGATCAACGCTAAACATTGGACGAAATGGGCGGGTTTTTCCCGCCCATTTTCTAAAAGGAAGGTGTGTCTACTCAATGGTATATTTGCAGGATCTAATCAATGGCATTCTCCATGGTGGCATTTACGCTTTAGGGGCTCTTTCCTTTGCTCTGATTTGGGGTGTAATGAATATCATTAATTTGGCTCATGGATCTTTTATTATGCTTGGCGCATACACCACCTTATTATTGTTTAAGTACCTACACGTCGATCCGTTTATATCAATTCCGATTGTTTTTGTTATATTTTTTATTTTAGGTTATTTCATTCAAAAAGGTGTTCTTAATCGCATGCTTAAAGCATCTATGTTGATGACCTTATTGATAACCTTTGGTATCGATTATGTTTTGACTAACGGAGCCCGTTTGATTTTCACTGCCGATACCCAGGGAATCACGACAAGCTACAGTGGTTACAGTTTTGCGCTCGGAAATTTTATCCGCCTCCCTTTGGTTAAATTTTCCGCTTTATTGGTCGCCATCCTCTTAGCCTTTCTGCTTAATCTGTTTATGAATCGAACCAAACTGGGCCACCAGATTACCGCAACCAGCCAAGATCATGAAGCGGCTCAGCTCTATGGCGTGAACCTTAAAACAATCTACGCGATCGTGTTTGGGATTGGGATTGGATTAGCTGGAGTGGCCGGTGCGATGTATGGTACGATGTTTCCGTTCAACCCCAGCATCGGTTCCGGTTTGACGATTAAAACCTTTATCGTCATTGTTTTGGGCGGACTCGGCAATATGTACGGGGCATTATTCGGAGGTTTGCTTCTGGGAATTGTAGAAGCAATCGCTTCTCATTTCAATGCGGGTTACGCCGACGTCGTCAGTTTTATTATCTTTGTCCTGGTTCTAATTATTCGTCCGCGTGGCATTGCCGGTAAGGAGAGTGCAGCATGAAGAATACAAAGTTTATTTTACCGGCTTTATTATTGGTGGCCGCCTTGGTTCCGTTGCTCACAGGGAACCAATTGCGTCTGGCCACCGAGTTAATGACCTATGTGGTGCTCGCTTTATCCTGGAATCTGATCGGCGGGTTTACCGGCTACGCGACTTTCGGCAATGTGGCCTTTTTCGGAATCGGTGCGTATACAGCGGCCATGTTTGCCACCAAAGGCTTGCCGCTTGTTTCGGGAGTGTTGGCCGGTAGTGTTCTCGCTGGCCTGTTCGCTGTACTGGTTGGTTTGCCGGTTTTAAGGTTAAAAGGCCATTATTTCTCGATTGCCACCCTGGGGGTAGCCGAAGCGATCAGGTCTTTAGTTCCCAATCTTAACTTCTTGGGGGGGCCGAATGGCTTAACGGTTAACACCACTTTTCCTGACGAAGGGTGGTATCTTGTCACCCTGATTCTTGCTATCGGAGCTGTTATTCTGGTAACCTATGTGCGTAGGGGAAAGATCGGCTTTGCCCTGCGCTCGATCCGTGATGACGAAACCGGTGCCCAAAGCATGGGGATCAACGTGACCTATTATAAGGTGTTGGCATTTACGTTGAGTGCCGTGCTGGCCGGGGTTGTGGGCGGAGTATACTCCGGATTCCTAGCTTTTATCGATGCCCCCACTGTATTTCAGGGTGAAGTCACGGTAACCATGCTGGTCATGGCCCTGCTCGGCGGAACGGATACAATTTTTGGACCGGTGATTGGTGCTATCGTGCTAAAAATCATTATGGAATACCTTTGGACGAATTTTCAAAATTTGCATGGCCTCTTCTTGGGAGTTGTAATTATTTTAATTGTCTTGTTTATCCCAAAAGGGATTTTGCCTTCCATTAGCGCTTTATGGCGTAATCTGAAAAAGAACGCAGGTCTTCCGAAACGAGGTGTCGGGCATGCTTAATTTGCGAAATATATCAAAGCATTTTGGAAATCTTAAAGCGGTTTCTAATGTGACCTTTAATTTAAAAGAAGGTGAAATCGTCGGACTGATCGGTCCCAACGGGGCTGGTAAAACAACGCTGATTTCTTTGATTGACGGCAGCCTGAGCCCAACGAACGGCAGTGCTACATTCCGGGGTGAAGACATTGCCGGAAAACGCCCGGATCATCTGGCGCGCAAAGGCTTGGCCCGCACTTTCCAGATTGTCAGGGTTTTCAAGGAAATGACTGTCTACGAAAATGTCCTAGTAGGAGCTTTGTTTGCAGCGAATATGGACTTGAGTCATGCTAAACAAAAGGTGAAGGAAGTTCTTGATTTTACCGGGATGTCTCATTTAACAGATAAAACCGTCCATGAGATCACGCTGCCTGACCAAAAGAAATTACAAATAACAAGGGCTTTGGCCACCAACCCTACCCTGCTCTTATTAGACGAAGCGATGGCGGGCTTAAATTCCAAAGAGGTCGATGCAGCCATCGAATTAGTGGGGAAAATTCGAGCCCAAGGGATTAGCATTCTCGTGATTGAACATTTAATGAAGGTCATCATGAATATTTCAGATCGAATTATCGTCCTTCATCATGGAGAATTAATTGCCGAAGGAACCCCTCGAGAGATTACTTCCAATGAAGCGGTGATTACGGCTTATTTTGGCGAACGATATAAAAAACATATCAGCCAAATGCACAATATGGAAGAACAAATCATCGGGTAAAGGGAGGAAGCAGCGTGTTAACCCTTGAAAATATCGATATGGGGTATGGGGATACAAAGATTCTTTGGGACGTTTCGCTTAACGTAAAAAAAGGAGAAATCGTCGCCTTAATCGGATCCAACGGTGCGGGTAAAACAACGCTTATGTATACAGTTTCCGGGCTTTATGCACCTTGGAAGGGAAGAATACGGTGGGAAGGCAATGATATCACCAAAACCCGCGCCCATGAACGCATTCATTATGGTTTAGCCTTGGTTCCACAGGGGCGCCGCTTGTTTCCTTCGATGACGGTTGAACAAAACTTGCACATGGGTGCTCTGCACCGAAAATTTAAGCAGCAGGATCTGGCCAAAGAACTGAATCATGTGTATGACCTTTTTCCGCGCCTACAAGAACGGGAGAAACAATTGGCCGGAAAGCTGAGTGGCGGAGAACAGCAAATGTTAGCCATTGGCCGGGCTT
Source organism: Bacillota bacterium (assembly GCA_021811425.1). Lineage (GTDB taxonomy): Bacteria > Bacillota > Desulfitobacteriia > Desulfitobacteriales > Desulfitobacteriaceae > JAJZPA01. The sequence goes on from JAJZPA010000125.1 coordinate 4,924, forward strand.
TAATGGCCAACCCGAAAATGCTTCTTATTGATGAGATGTCCCTTGGCTTGGCTCCGGTGCTGGTGGATAACATCATCATTTCTCTCAAAGAAATAGCAAAAGAAGGGATAACAGTTTTTTTAGTCGAACAGGATGTCGAAATTGCTTTAGAAATTTCGCAACGAGCCTATGTTCTGGAACATGGTAAAATTGCCCTTGAGGGATCCAGCGCTTGGTTATATGATCATCCTCAAGTAAAAGAAGCATATTTGGGGATGTAGTGATTAACGAAAACACCTAGCTGTTGATATACTTTTACATCAACAGCTTTTTCACCTAATAGGGCGAAAGCTAAACTACCAGATCCGCATGTTGAAAATCACATTTACAAATAGGGGTTGCACCGATGGAAAAGAAAAAGATTTTTGCAGTTTATATGATAGCAGTTGTGTTATTTACCCTATCGGGTTGTGGTCAGCGAGTGGTGGACACGCAACAAATTGCCAAAAACGAAAAGATCGTGATTAAATTTTCACACGTGGTTGCTGAAAATACCCCCAAAGGACTGGCGGCCGAACGGTTTGCGTATCTGGTTCGGGAACGGACCGGCGGCTATGTTGAAGTACAGGTGTTTCCGGACTCTTTATTATATAAAGACGGTGAGGAAATGCAGGCGCTGAAAGACGGGAAAGTGCAAATGCTTGCCCCGGCCACGGCAAAATTTTCGGATATCTATCCACCTTGGCAAGTGCTGGATTTGCCATTTGCCTTTCCTGATATCCACAGTGTTCATGCTTTTATGGATGGTCCGGCCGGTGAAGAACTTATTTCCGGGCTAAAATCCAATAAACTAGTGGGACTGGCTGTCTGGGACAACGGGTTTAAACAAGTGACGAATGGCATACGGCCTTTGGTAAAACCCGAAGATTTCAGAGGAATAACTTTCCGGGTCATGAATTCTCAGGTACTTGAAGATCAGTTTAATACCTTGGGTGCCTATGCTGTCCCAATGCCTTTTAACGCTGTGTTTAATGCCTTGGCCTGGGGCAATGTCGATGGGGAAGAAAACACCATATCGAATATATATAGTAAGCACTTTGATCGGGTGCAGCGATACTTAACAATAAGCAACCATAGCTATCTCGGGTATGTTGTCTTAGCCAATGCTGATTTCTGGAATTCTTTGCCCGCCTGGGTGCGAAAAGTATTGGAGGAAACTTTGGCTGAAGTGACACAGTGGGAAAGAGATAAAGCGGCGGAGCTTAATAAGGAACAATTGGAAACCATGAAGAAGGAAGGATACCTAACCATCCACGAACTTACTGCGACCGAACGTTTGAAATGGCAGCGGGCGCTCTCCTCTGTTTATGATCACTTGGCACAAGAAATTGGGTCGTATTGGGTTGACCGGATTAAAATGGATCAAATAAAGGATTAAGGCTCAAACCTAGGTGCTTGGCGCAGGGTCTCAGGAGTAAAACCCTGGGGTCTTTTTTTGTTAGCCCGGCATGTTTGCTGAGCAATTACATAATCGATCAGGGAATCCGGACACGATAACGGTTGACAGGTCGACCGATGCTGCCATAACGGGACTCCAAGCGCACGCGCCCTGTTTTCTCTAGGTACTCCAAGTAACGCCGGGCGGTCACACGCGCCAGGCCAAGGCCTACAGCCACTTCTTCGGCAGAGACTCCGTCCTGTTTTTCGGCCAGAAACTTCAGGATCTGCTGCAAGGTGAGCGAACGCAGGCCTTTGGGTAGGATTTCCTCAGTTGGGGTTTGGCCCATCTTGGGTTTATCGGCACTGAGATTCATCAGACGATCCAGTTCTTCTTGGGCGATTTCGCCCTGAGTTAACTTGTTGAAAAAGAGCTTGTACTTTTCCAGGGCGCGCTGCAGACGTTCGAAACGAAAGGGTTTGATAATATAGTCGATCACGCCTAAGCGCAGAAGTTCCTGGACGGTCTGAACATCCTGGGCAGCGGTGATCATGATCACGTCCGTCGGTAGTCCGCTCTGTCGGATCGTCATCAACACTTCGCTCCCATCAAGATCGGGGAGATAGAGGTCGAGAACGACGAGCCGTGGCGTGAGAGCCTTGATTAATTCAAGGGCCCGTCGGCCCGTTCGAGCGCTGGCGAGAATCTGAAAGCCGCCGATTTGCTGGATGAAGCCTTCGTTAACCGCAAGCACCATCGGATCATCTTCGACCAGGATCATGGTGATATCATTCATCTAGTTTCGCTCCTAACATAGAGGTATCGCGTGCCGATTTTGATCGACTCTATCTGAGTATGGACATCCGGCTAAGCGATTGAGTCAGAATTCCTGGAGCCTGGCCCTTTCGTCAGCCCGGTGAGGGAGGGGGAGGCGGATGAAGAAGCGTGTACCCCAATCACCGGATTCCACATCGAGCATGCCCCCAGTGCGCTCAATGGCCTGTTGGACCAGATGCAGCCCCAGACCGTGATTGTCCAGGCCTTTGGTCGTGAAACCCCAGTCAAATATTTTTTGCTGGAGGTTGGACGGGATACCTGGACCCGTATCTTCAATACTGATCCGCAGTTCGTGGACTGTCTGTTGGATGAAGCAGTGCACTTCCTGCAGGGGACGGTCGATAACGGCTTCCAGAGCGTTTTCCAGAAGGTTGCCGACGATGATGATCAGGACGCCGCTGTCAAAGGTTTCCGGCAGCTCGGATACGTGGGAAGCCGAGTCAAAGATTAGGTTCACTTTCAGTTCTTTAGCACGGTTATATTTACCCATGAGCAACCCTGCGAGGGCAGGATGGCGAATGCGCCGACTTAAAAACTGAGTGACTTCCTGCTGTTCTTCGGTCACCGCGAAGATGTAGTCGATGGCTGTCTGGCGTTTTCCCAGTTGGATCAAACCGGCAATGGTATGGAGTTTGTTCAAATATTCGTGATTCTGGGCCCGCAAGCCTTCGATAAAGCTCTTGACACCGGTCAGTTCTTCGGCCATTTTATTGACCTCGGTCTTGTCCTGAAAGGTCATGACCGCCCCTATCACTTTGTCCTTGACCTTGATCGGGAGAAAGTTAGCCAGGACTAAGGTCTGATGGAGCACGAATTCTTTGTTGTACCGGGTTTCGTCGCGTGCCATGACTTCTTTGAGCACGCTGAGCATGTTCTCATCTTGTAATAGGCCGCCTTCCTGGTTCGTGGCCCGGCCTGTCAGCCGTTTAGCCTCGTTGTTTTCGATGGTGATGCGGCCTTCACGGTCGATGGCGATCACGCCTTCACCCAGGGACTGAAAAATAGCGGTGCGTTCCTTGAGGATCCGGGCGATTTCGGGGGGTTCCAGACTGAACAGGTTCTTTTTGATATTGTGGGCTAAATAAAAGGATCCCAGGATGCCAAAGACTACACCGGCCAAGAGGGAGGAATACAGTTGAAAGCGGAGGGCCTGGAGGGATTCTTGCAGGGTAGGGGTGAGAATACCGACGACCGTGACGCCGACCTGGCGAGTTCCTTCATCCGTCATGACGGGAACAAAGGCTCGGATGGAGGGGCCGAGGATCCCGGTGGCCTGGGAGAGATATTCCTGTTTGCGCAATGAGGGGCCTTCATCACCATCGTTAAATGTTGTTCCGATCCGCTCTTCCAGGGGGTGAGAATAGCGTCGGCGTTCCATATCGAATAAAACAATGTACTCCACGCCGGTCGCGAGGCGTATGCGTTCCGCGATGGGCTGGATGATCTTTTCGCCCCCGATTTTGCCAAGGTTTTCCTGCACGTCTTTATGCTGAGCCACCGTTCTGGCAATGGCCATGGCTCGCATGCCGATCTCCTGCTCCACCGCAGTGGTCGTACGACCCACGATCACGACTCCGGCCAGCAGGACGGAAAGCAAGACCAGACTGAACGAGAGAAGCGCGATCTTCGTGCGTAATTTTAAATGAATTCGTCTCAGGCGCATGGTTTTCGACCTCAGCTTTTGTATGTGATTCGCTTATCCTCTTCATCTTGACTTACAAAGGCTAAATGCGCAAGTCCTATTCTTGGTTCTTGGCGTGGATTGGAGTATAATTTTAACGTAACTACTCAGGAGTCAGGAAGCTCCTGTCATTCTGTCATTCTGAACGAAGTGAAGAATCTTGTGAAGATCCTTCGCTGATGCTCAGGATGACAAAGTCCCTATGGAAGCACAAGAACCGTCCCTTTGCTTACACCCGGATGAAGGGAAGATCGTATCATGCGCTTTAGTCTTCGCTACAAACTGATGATTATCCTGGCCTTAGCGGTCACTTTACCCTTGATCGGCAG
>JAJZPA010000126.1 GCA_021811425.1 Bacillota bacterium
TCAAGCTTGTGCCCATACCATACTAAACTAAACTAAACTAGACTAGACTAGACTACATATTTTGGAAAATTATTCATCGGATATTCATACCTCTTTCATGGGTTAATCATTATTAAGATATATATTAAGCCCAGAAGGAGGGAGGTGCTATCATGCTTAGAAAAAGATGGATGTTACGTGCAGTAGTTCACTATAATGGTGGCCATTAGCTAGGCTTAATTTGGTCCTAAGGTAAGACCTTAAACACACCCTCCTTGTAAAATAGATATAGCTAGAAACATAAAGGTGGAGGATAACCTATGAATAATAAAAATGTTCAGGGAAAAAAGGATAAAAGTATGTTCAAGGCAATCGGTTCCATTTTATTCGCAATTATTGCCTCATCACATCACTGGTTGCATACTCTTTTAATTGCATTGGGTCTATCTACACTGAGCACAGGTCTTTTTTCACTATCCCCACCTATAAAGTTTGCCTTTTTACTTCTTTCTTTTATATTTTCAACGTGGTTTATTCTTCTTGCTAAACGCAAATGGAGTTATGACCGCCCTTCAGCATGGGTGTATCTGATATCCTCCCTTATCTCGATTGTTCTAGTGGTTACTGCCTTGCCGCAAACCTTTACTGCACTTAACCAATCATCTCCTCAACTGCTACAACAGGAAAAAGATTCCCATCACAAATGATATACAGAAGGGTATTTTTTGGGACTCTCTCTTCAACATCCACATTCTTTGGCAATTTTGAAAAGGATTTTATAGTCCTCACCAAATTTACAAATTCCGTTGCCGTGTTCCTATAAATCTGAGAATAATATGTATCTTAGAGCACCTCTTGAGAAAAGCTCCATTGGGGGTAACTTGGAAATCGTAAGATATTCTAAGTTCTTACCGTCCAGAGCCTTTGTTCGGTCGTTGCTGGCAATTGCTGTATCCTAATCCATACCGAGTAAGCCTGTGACCTGATCATTGACTTTAACAGAACCCTCAAGTACAGGACTAACATTTAATAGTTCCGGGTCGTTTAGAATACTGTTGAAATCCTTCCTGCATTCAGAATGGCTCTACTCTATCTGTAATTAAGTGAACTCGTTCAACTAAAGTTGAACATCGAGACTTCGGTGGGGGAGTCTACCTCCGTCGCCGCTAAGTGTTTCTATTGCGAAAGGCGGCTCGGCGATACTCTCCACTGGAGACTATCGTCACCGAAGCAAAGTACGAGGTACCACTCCCACTTGTAGAAGTGGGAGTCTCACGATTGGATGAACGCCTACTATCCGAAAACGTCCCCATCTGAAAGACACGAAATAATTCTATTTTTGAGACTATGAGATCTGATATAATAATTCTCAAATGACAAATTCGTGTGAAAGGGACGTGAAGAATCATGAAGTTGCAAGCTTACGTAAATATTGCCGGAGAGCTTCAACAATTGTATTACGATGAAGTCATGGTGACCGTGACGGATACGAAAGGGATCATCGCCTATTATCCAGGACCGAATCTCGATGCCCATATTCAGGTGGGACAACCCATTCCCCCCGAGTCAAATGCCGCAGAAGCCTTGCGGACCGGTCAACGTGTGGTGAGAAAAGTCCCCAAAGACGTGTTCGGTGTCCCCTATGTCGGAATCGCCTATCCAATCAGGGAGGATGGGGAGATGGTTGGGTGTATTGCCATCGCCTCATCCATAGAAAAATTTGAGGACTTGACCAATGCAGGTGACGAAATTCTAGCCGCAGTAGAAGAAATCTCGGCTACTGCAGAAAATTTATCCGCCGCAGCCGAAGAATTAGCCGCGACGATTAAAAGTATGGATTCAGAAACAGAATGCGTTATTTCTGAAGTGCAGCGTACCAATACCGTTACAGAAAATATCAAGAAGATCTCTAATCAAACCAATATTCTGGGTCTAAACGCAGCGATTGAGGCTTCCCGTGCAGGAACCCACGGTCGGGGTTTTGCTGTTGTCGCCGATGAAGTGAGGAAACTTGCGGAAAATACGAAAGACTCTACTCAGGAAATTGATAAGAATATCCACTCCGTTCAGGATTCCATCAACATCTTAATTCAAGGCATCAAGCAACTGGCGACGGTTGCGGAAAGCCAGGCCATCAGTGCTACGGAACTAGCGAAGGCTCTCGATCAAATTGCTCGTATGGCAGAGAAAATGGTGGAATTGGGAAAAGCTTAAAGAAGGATTTTAGCTCAGTCATCGCGAATTCCGAATTCAGAAGTTTCTGTATGGGGGGATAATTCGTTTGACGAGCAAAACAACGACTGTTAGACCCTTAATGCTGCTCAAGGAGCGAGACTTTTCGCTCTTGTTGATCGGCCAATTCATTTCCGCTCTGGGGGATAAGCTTCACTACATCGCTCTGGGTGTCTTGGTCTATCGCTTGACAGGAAGTGCGCTGGAAGTGGGCAAGATTGCCCTGGTCACATTCCTGCCTTACCTGTTGTTTGGGCTAATCGCCGGCGCTTATGTGGATCGTTGGAATAAGAAGCGCACGATGGTGTTAGCCGATCTGCTTAGGGCCGGATTGGTCAGCCTCATTCCGCTGATGATCGGATATTCGCTCAACCTTGTTTATCTCGTGGCCTTTCTCAGTACGACAGCAAATCTGTTCTTCGGTCCGGCCAAAATGGCGGTTATCCCGACTCTTTTTAACAAAGAGAAGATTCTCGCAGCGACTTCGCTGGCCGAATCGGCCGAGAATGTGACGGAAATTATCGGTTATGCCCTGGCCGGTGTCATCACGGTGTTGATGCGGATAGAAAACGTTTTCTACTTAGATGCGCTAACATTTTTGGTCTCAGCGGGGTCTATCTTGGCTATGCATTTTAGATTTGAAGCCGACGAACCAGAAACAGGGACTGACAAGGACGCGGTTACAGATGCAGAGAATCACGCGGATACAAACACAGCCACCCCCAACATATTCCAAGATATCCGGGAGGGATTAGCTTATATTCGCCAGACGAGGCTCCTCGCCGTAACCCTGTTGACCTACTGCCTGGTCTTACTGCTCTTCAGCGGATTTAATCCTCTGATTTTTGTGTATGCCCTCAAGGCCTTAGGCGTCACTCCGGTTGGACTGGGTGTCCTGGAAGCGACAGCCGCAGTAGGAATCACGGTTGGGAGTTTAGGGATCAGTATCTGGGGAGGCCGTTTTAAGAAGGAAAACTTAATCCTTTCGGGCTACGTTCTCTCCGGTCTGATCATCCTCTTGTTGGGCATTTACCCCTGGTATCCTTTGGCCTTAGCGGGATTTTTCCTGACCGGAATTTCCAACGCGATGTTTTTGCTTCCTATTCAGAGCCTTTTCCAGGAAGAGACGGCTGCTCCGATGCGCGGAAGGGTTTTCAGCGCCCGCTTTGCCTTGACGCGGGTGGCCTACATGGGGTCCGTGGCGGCGATGTCCCTGGCTGCCAATCATGTCGGGGTGGAAAAAACCTATCTGGCTTCGGGCTTGGCCTTACTGATGGTCTCACTCGTACTGGTAGGGGTCAGAGCGCGCCCTGGGGGCCCCTCCACCACGGGCCCGAAGGCAGCATGAGCATGGGAAAGTAAACGCCCACATAAAAAGCCGGGGTTGATTCCCCGGCTTTTTGCTACATAACTATAGTGCTACATCACCATATTCGCCAGAAGGAATGGAGACGCTAGCGGTTGGGAGCTTCCCCGAGGGCCACACCCGAAATAATCAACTTTTGGATGTTGGCCGTGCCTTCAACGACCTGGAAGGACTTAGCATCGCGCAAATAACGCTCTACCGGGTATTCCGAAGAATAGCCAAAGGAACCGAGGATTTTCATGGCTTCGTTGGCGATATGCACCGCAGACTCCGCCGAGAAATACTTGGCAATCGAAGTCTCAAACTGGTTTGGTAAACCCTGGTCTTTAAGCCAAGCCGCCCGATAGACCAAAAGTTGAGCTGCGTGGTGCTCTGCCGTCATCTCGGCGATGGAGGCCTTGATCATTTGAAAGGCGCCGATTTTCTGTCCGAACTGGATCCGTTCATTCGCGTATTGAATCGCCGCTTCCAGTGCTCCCCCACTCACACCGATCGCTCCGGCAGCACAACTGATCCGGGTATTGTTCAACTGCCACATGCAGATCTTGAATCCGTCGCCCACTTTTCCAAGCACAGAGTCCTTGGGAATCTTGGCCCCATCGAAAAAGATCTCGCCGGTGGGTGCATTGGCCAATCCCATCTTTGTCGTAATATCCCGGACGGTAATTCCCGCTGTTTCCTTCAAGTTTACGATGAAACACGTGATCCCTTTGTGTTTCTTGTCCCGATCGGTATAGGCATAGAGCAACCCATAGTCACCATAGGCCGCTTGAGATATCCACATCTTACTACCGTTGATTTCCCAATAATCCCCTCGATCCGTGGCGGTCGTCCGCATGCTGACCACATCCGAACCCGTGTTCGCTTCGGTAATGGCGAAGAAACCGAGCTTTTCCCCGCTCACCCAACCGGGGATGTACTTAGCCTTTTGCTCCGGCGTCCCAAATTCATTGACGGTAAGGGCTGGACCAATATTTTGCATATTCAGGGGCAACCGCCAGGAAGCATTGAGTTTCGCTAATTCTTCACCCATGAGTACGGAGTCCAGGATGCCCATGCCGTTGCCGCCGTACTCTTCCGGAATCCCGCAGCCAAGAAATCCGGCATCCCCCATTTTCTTGACGATCTCGGGACGAAACGTGTGACTTTTTAGGTCCTCCTCCATGGTGGGCCGGATTTCTTTCTCAGCAAACTTGCGCACCATTTCCTGTAACATCTTTTGCTCTTCTGTTAACGCAAAATCCATCGTTTACCTCTCCTCTCTTTAGTCCAGATGGTTTTCTGTAGCGTAAATTCTTTCTCAACGGCTACCTTCCATGTCAGATGGCTCTTGTTCCAATAAGGCGGATATTCATGGCCCGATCGACCCAGCGCCAGATCTACTCTCTTGTCGTCTTCTCCGTGCAAAGCATGCCTATTTCCCGCGAAATACCGGAGGTCGTTTCTCTGCCATGGATACAAGGCCCTCTCGATAATCCTCAAGTTCGGTAACGATCGCCATTTGGGATGAGATCATGTCCAAAGCGGTGCGTAAATCTTGAGTACGCTGCGCCGAGTAGACCGCCCGTTTAATCATCTGGACCGAAACCGGAGGAGATTGGGCTATTTTTTCCGCCAGATCTAAGGTACTCTTTTCCAGCAGCTCATCTGGCACCACCCTATTGACCAAGCCGATCTTTTCCGCTTCGACCGCCGTCACAAAATCTCCGGTCCACAACAACTCTAAGGCCTTCGCCGTACCGATCAGCCGTGGCAGGAAGAAAGCCCCTCCATCGCCCGGTACCAGACCAACCTTGACATAGCCGGCCGAAAACTTAGCGCTCTCAGCCGCCAGACGCAGATCACACATCAAGGCCATATCCAACCCGGCGCCAACCGCCGCGCCTTGGATACCACAGATGACTGGTTTATCCATACTTTCCAGCGTCAGAGCCACCTTGTGAATGTGCCGGGTTAAAGATCGCTTGCGATCCAAGGCTTTGGGCCCCCAAGTCTCCCCGTGTTCATCCTCGGCAATAAACCCTCTGCCCGCTAGCATTGTCTTGGTATCCCCTCCGGCACAAAAAGCCTTCCCTCTAGCTGTCAGGACCACGACGCGGATTTGAGAATCCTCTTGCGCATCCGCCAAGGCTTTGACCCAGCCTTGGATCATCGGCAGCGAGAAGGCATTCAAGACTTCCGGCCGGTTCAGGATGATTCTGGCGATATAACCCTCTTTCTCGTAGAGCAGATGCTGGTTGCTGATTTCATCCATTATTTTCTTCCTCCTCGTACAATTCATTTAGTTCTTACCTCATTGACGCAACTTCACCAACACCCCGTCAAGAACCTTGGCGCCCTGACCTTGGGGCAGGACGGCAACGGGGTTAAGATCCAAACTGAGAATTTGATCCTCCGCCTCCCCTGCCAACTGACTAACCCCCATCAGAATGTCCACCAACGCTTCTTTATCAACGGGAGGATACCCGCGCACCCCATTGAGCATTGCAGCACCCTTAATTTCGTTCAGCATGGCTCGCGCCTCCTGCCGACGGAGGGGCAAGGGTCTTAAAACCGCATCTTGCAAGACCTCCACAAAAATACCCCCCAAGCCAAACAAGATCTGGCTACCTAATACGGGATCTTTCTGCAAGCCCACAATCACCTCAACTCCCGGGGGAACTTCTTCCTGAATCAGAACCCCCTGGATCCTGGCCTGCGGCGCGTATACTTTGGCCTTCTTCATGATTTCTTCGAACTTGGTTCGAACATCTTCCGGAGAAGCCACATGGAGGACCACGCCTCCTGCCTCCGTTTTGTGCATGATGTCCGGTGAATCGACTTTCATCACTAAAGGATAACCGATCTTTTCGGCCCAAGTCACGGCTTCGTCTACCGTTGTGGCTAAATATTCCTCAGTCATCGGCAGTCGATAGCGCTTTAAAATCTCTTTGGTAGCTCGTTCACCGAAACACAGGGGGCCAGCCGCCAGCATTCTGAGGACATCCCCTCGGCGTTCTTCATCCATAGGCTCACGGCGGGGAGCCTGCCAGCCCCGGCGAAACACAGCGTAATGATTCAAGGCGCCTGCAGCTTTAGCCGCTCGGGCTGGCGAATGATAAAGCGGCACCCCAGCTGCAGCGAGAGCCTCAAAGCCTAACTTCGCAACTTGACCAACACTCCAACTGACCAGCAGCGGTTTGTCGGTTCCCAAAGCTGCCTCGGCAATATCCTGACCGATCTTTGCTGCCATCTCTCCTGTAGCCATTGTAATGGCTACAATTAACAGATCAATTTCCTCCGAGGCCAAAAGAATCTGGAGACATTCTTTAAATTCATCCCCCTGATTGAGAGACTGAGCGGTGACATCCACCGGATTGAGCGGAGAACCGAAGGCCGGGATAACCTTAGCAACTGCTCTCTGCAGTTTAGGACTCAACTCCGGCACGATCAGCCCCGCTTCTTCCGAACGATCCGCTAACAAAATGCCCACCCCTCCGGACATCGTCACGATCCCCACCCGTGCACCGCGCGGAAGTTTTCCCGGTAGAAAGGCTTGAGCTAAATCCACGATATCCTCACTGTCACGCGCTTCGAGAATACCCATCCGCCCAAAGTAACTCCGGTACGCTGCCTCCGAACCGGTCAGAGCCGCGGTATGGGTCGCCGCTGCTTTTTGCCCGCTGCTGGAATGCCCTACTTTGAGTGCGATGATGGGTTTGCCCAGTTCGGCTGCAGCCTCTGCTGTACGACGGAAACTCTCGCCATCCCTGACTCCCTCAAGATAGGTCAAGATGACTCGGGTTCCAGGATCATGCACGACATACTCTAAGCCTTCCCCTACCGTGAGATCCACTTCATTCCCAGTGGTCACCACGTAATTAATGCCAACTCCAGCCTCCTGGAGAAGATTGAACAACATAAATCCTACTGCCCCACTTTGAGACACCAAGGAGACAGGACCCAAGCGCACCTGATCGACCTCGAGGGAACCACTGAAAGAAGCCATAAGGCCCCTCGCCACATTTAAAATCCCTAGACAGTTCGGTCCCAGCAAGCGAATCCCTTGTTCTTTCGCCTGCGTCTTCACCGCTTCCTGCAGTTTCTTTCCTTCGACTCCTGTCTCGGCAAAGCCGGACGAAAAGATGATCGCCGCGCGGACCCCTCTGGCTCCGCATTCGCGCAATATGTCCGGCACACGGACTGCCGAGACGGCAATCAACACCAAATCTACATTTCCTGGAATGTCTCCGACCGAAGTATAGCAGGCCAACCCCGCAATTTTCTGATATTTCGGGTTAACCGGGTAAATCGCCCCTTGATAATGGTGTTTCAATAAATACTTGAGTATCTTCCCATTAATCGTTGTAAAGTCCTGGCTCGCCCCAATAATAGCGACCCCGTCGGGCTCCATAAACTGATGCATAGCTTTCTCCTCTCCAGCCTGTATTCGTCAGATGGGTTCGACCCTCCATCTGGAATTCTATCAGCTTCCCACCGCTTTCCACTGACTTTCCACTGATTCCCTGCGAGCTCAGCCTTTATAGCCTAGACGCAACGAAATGTTCCGGGCGCCCTCACGGACTAAACGTTGGAATTCACGAATCTTGTCCTCTGGAAAACGGAAGGATGGTCCACCCAGACCGAAGCCCGCCACTACGGCACCATCATAGCCGAGGATGGGAGCGGCAATCAGGGTGGCGCCTGCATCGATTTCGTTGGCTGTTACGGATACGCCCGTCACCCGAATCTCTGCCAGTTCCCGGCGCAGAGCCTCAGGGTCGACCTTGGAATGATCACTGAGTTGAACCAACGGCTCAACCTCAAGGTAATGCCCGACGAATTCTTCCGGTAGATAAGCCAACAGAATCTTTTTCGAGGCCCCGCAATGCAGGGGTAGGCGCGTCCCAAAGCTGGTTTTTAAGGTCATGGACTGAGAACCCTCAACAAATTCAATGCACACACCAAAATGTCCATCTTGGATTGTCAACAGGGTGGATTCACCCGTGTCCCGCGCCAAGGCCTGCATGACGGGAAGCGCACTCTGACGCAAATCAAGGTGTCCTGCGGCCACTCGCCCCAGTTCAACGATACGCAGACCTAAACGATATTTGTCACTCTGGGCCTCTTGCTCGACAAATCCAAATCTCTGCAGGGACGTGAGGATGCGATGAACAACACTTTTTGGCAGCCCAAGCTCCTGGCTGAGTGCCGTGATTCCCCAGACATCATGTTCAGGCGTGAAGGTCGTCAGGACGGACAGTGCTCTCTCCACCGTTTGAACGCCTTCGGATTTTTCATTCATCCACGGCCCTCCCGTTACACTTATTTCCGTTATTCGGAACTGCGTTCCGTACTTATGGCACATATTTTAACTGATCCTAATATTTCAGACCATGCTTTGGCCGTGAGCCGTCGTAATACTTCTTTGAACGGCCATTATTTAAGGATGGACGGTCATGAGCCGCTAACGCAGCTCACCACAGACGATGACCGTCCTACGAAGTCCGTCAGAACCCCATAGTTAGAACGACCCGGCCATCTGTTGTTACCCTACCTTCCAAGCCATCTTTTCACGGCGTAGGTGGATGTCTCCCGGTTTA
>JAJZPA010000127.1 GCA_021811425.1 Bacillota bacterium
CCAACCCAATTATCAAAACATCTAATGGCGGTGGTGCAACCAGTGGAGTCGTACGGCGGTTACCCCGCATCTTCGAAAAATATCGGCGCATTATTTGAACGTGGACATCTTCTTTCCAAGGAAATAAGGTCGCGATGATGGCATTGCGGTTAGGATTTGGGATTAGGTTGGGTTTCGGATTGGGTTCTGAGTCCGACACAGAGGCACCTCCTTATAAGCTTCTGATGTCAGGATACCCTCTATCACTTGGGACTGCTGTGATGTCTATCACAATTATGGGCTTAGCGTGATGAAATACAATGTGTTTACGACGGTGTGTCGGGGATTTCGCTTGCTGCACTGTGAATGGGGGCGGTATTTTGTTCTAAGCCGAGGTTCAAGGCGATGCTGCTGGCATCATGAAGTTCTTTGACCAACTCGGCGACGATGCTGAGTGCCACTTCATAAGGAGCCTCTCCTCCAAGATCAAGGCCAACGGGAGCGCGTACCTTGAGCCAGTCTTCCTCCTTAATCCCTGCTTCCAAGAGTTGTTTGCGCAAAACCGTGATCTTCTTGCGGCTGCCAAGCACCCCTGCATAATGGATTGTTTGGGGCAGCACCTCCAATAGGATGTCTTTTTCTCCGCCAGGCGAGAGGATAAAGCATACTGTTTCCGGGGTGAACTGCAGCTGCTTCATTCCCTCCAGATAGTTTGCTTGAATCCGGGTAATGTTCGAACGAGGAAAGTTCTCAGCGCTCAAGAGATTTTCGCGTTCGTCAATGACATAGACGGGGTAGCCCAGATCAGCCGCTAACACGGCGAAAGGCTGAGCGACATGCCCCGCCCCGAAAATAACGATTTGAGGCAAAGGGACAAACACTTCGTGGAAGACTTCGATACTGCCAACACAGTGTCCCCCGATCCCTTCCGAAATCAGGTCATAACGACGCAGGGAATTTTCTTTAGTGACGAGCAACGCTTGCGCATCTTTGATCGCCATATGTTCCAATTGGCCCCCGCCAATGGTTCCAAGCGTCTCACCGCCAGCCAAGGTCAGCATTTTTACTCCCAGGCTGCGGGGGGTGGATCCTTCGGCTTTGACGATGGTCGACAGTACACTGATTTCACCAACTTGGCGAAGTTCCTGGAGTTTTGCGAGTACATCCATAAGGCTCCCTTTTGGGACACCTCCTTGCTTTTGCTTTATGCCTATCTTGACCTATCTGAAACCATTATAACATTTGACTTGGGATTAGCCAGGAAATCCGATGAAATCGACACGCTCTTGGTTGTTATATGACTGGTGATTTCAATATCTTCTTGTGATTTCCTGCTTGCACCCCTTGAATTCCTCATTTATAATAATGACTGACTGGTCACTGACCGGTCGGTCATTATTATGTAAGCCGTAAAACAATAATAGCCATGGAAATTGAGGAGGGTGTTATGTGGATCGCTTAACCAAGTTCGCACTTAAAAATCCGACGGTGATCTTTTTCCTGATCGCGCTCATTCTTCTTGGCGGCGTATATTCAGCAGGACAGATGAAAACAGAAGCCATGCCTGATGTCAAGATTCCCTATGTTGTGGTGAGCACCCTCTATCCTGGTGCCTCACCGGATGATGTGCTGCAAGCGGTCACTAAGCCGATCGAAAAAGCGACGACGGGGATCAAGGGGTTGAAAATTCAAGAATCCCACTCCGTGGATAGCATGTCAATCTTGGTGCTCCAGTTCGACTTTAGCACGGATATGGATCAGGCTGAACGTCAAATCCAAGAGTCTGTGAATAAGCTGACGCTGCCCGATCAAGCGCAAAAGCCAAAAGTGAGTCGCGTTTCCTTTGATGATTCTCCGATCCTTGTGCTCTCTGCTTCCGGGGGCAAAAGCACAGCCGAACTCGAGCAAGTGATGCGGGATAAGGTTCAACCCGCACTCTCTGGGATCGATGGGGTTGGGACACTTGATGTGGAAGGATTATCGGATAGCAACATTTATGTGAAAGTTGATCCTCAAAAATTGAAAGATAATAACTTGACCTTAGATAATATCAGGCAGGCGCTCGTGGCCAATAATATCTCCTTCCCAGCCGGAGAAGTGAATATGGAGAATAAGACCATGCCGCTGCGCGTCGCCAAAAAGGTCATGAGTGTGGATGATATTAAAAATATCCCCATCGTCATTTTCCCTAATGTCAATCAAGCGATGGGTGAAACGCTGGGACAGATGGGTTCGAGTCTGGGACAGATGGGAAAAGCGGTCAGCGGCATGGCCCAAGGGATGGGAAGTATCGGGCAGCAACTTGGCGCCTTGGGCCAGGGAATGGGCCGGCTCGGCCAGGGTGTCGGTAATGCCACCCAAGGAACCGCTTTGGTCGCCCAAATCCAGCTTACCCAGGTAGAAATTGATCAGCTAAAACAAAAAATGGATGCCTTGCTGAAAGCGGGAACCCCAGCTACAGATCCGAATGTTGTCGCATTGCAAACTCAGATTCAACAGAAAAGCGGGATTCTCGTACAGCTCAACCAATCCCTTCTCGGATGGCTCAACCAGCAAAAAAAGGCAGCCCCCGGCGGGCAAAGTTCTATTGCCGCCAATCCCAACAACAGTCTGGCCGCCGCGTCAGCGTCAAGTACTGCCGTTTTACCGGCTGCACCTTCAAATACTGAGATAGTATCTCCGGATTTAGCGATCAAAACAGCCCCTTTGGGTGAGATTGCCACTGTGTTCGAGGGAGCTTCGGTACCCTCGTCCTTCACCCGTACCGATGAAAAACCGTCTGTCGTCCTCAATGTGCTCAAAGATGGGGATGCCAATACGGTGGAATTAGCGAAAAACATCCAGGATAAACTCAGCGAACTTAAGTCTCAGCTTCCGGATGGGATTGCCTTCACAACACTATACGACCAATCCAAGGATATTAAAGCGTCCGTGAATGGAACCCTGCGCGAAGGCCTTTTGGGAGCACTATTCGCCGTGATCGTGATTGCGGTCTTCCTCCGTAATGTGCGAGCGACAGTGGTGGCGGTTGTCTCCATTCCCCTCTCTGTTTTGACGGCTTTGATCGTACTGCCGCGTTTCAACGTTACCCTTAACATGATGACGCTTGGCGGCCTCACGGTCGCGGTCGGCCGGGTGGTTGATGATTCGATCGTGGTCATTGAAAATATTTACCGCCGCCTCCAGCTCACCCCGCCCGAAGGGCACGGGCCGAAGTTGGTTTGGGAAGCGACGAAAGAAGTGGGAGCCGCGATTACGTATTCCACAATTACCACGGTTGCGGTCTTTGCTCCGCTCGCTCTTGTGTCAGGCATCGTCTCCAAGTTCTTCTATCCCTTTGCGCTTACGGTCGTTGTGAGCCTGCTCGCATCCCTTCTCGTTGCAGTCACAGTGGTTCCCATGCTCAGTAAATACATGCTTTTGAAACAGACCCTTAGCGTTGAGCATGAAGGGGCACTGCAGCGCCTCTACAAACGGATCCTTAACTGGTCTCTCTCGCATCGCTTGGTTATCGTTCTCACATCTATTCTCTTGCTCGCCCTGGCCGCCAGTCTGGTCACCCGTTTGCCCGTTCAGTTTGTCCCCTCCGATCAAACCAAAGCGTTGACCATCAAGCAGGTCATGACTGCGGGCACCAGTCTGGACATGACAAACAAAACCACTCAGGATGCCGAGAGAATTCTGCTGGCTATTCCTGAAGTGAAGACGGTTCAGGACACTGTGGGTTCCAACAAAAGTCAGATGGGAATGAACTTTAACATTCAAGGGTCTGACGAGGCTAAATACATGATCGTCCTCGACAATCAAGCCGATGTCGATCAGACCATTAGCAAAATCCGCTCCCAGCTTCAAAGCTTGGAGAAGAGGGGCACTCGCTTCTTCGTCAATGCCTTGACCACCACGGCCCCCTCGGATACGGTTGAAGTCATTGTCAATGGACCGAACTTAGCGGCGATTAGCCAGGCAGCCACTCTAATTACGGATGAAATTCGGAACATCCCGGATCTCGTCAATGTGACGAATAACTTAGCTGTCGTCAAGCCCGAAATTTCGATCCATGTCAATGCCGAAAAAGCGGGCGAACAGGGTTATAGCCCGATTATGGTCGCCGGACTCATTCGCAGCATGCTGACTAATACCAGTGTTACCTCGATTGAGAATAATAATCAGACAGTCAATGTCATGCTGAGTCTTAAACAGGATGATTTAAATTCTCTTGAAAAGATTTCCAACCTCGAACTGCCTGGGATAAAAGGAAATATTAAGCTCAGCGAGATCGCCGAGATCCAAAAAGCGCCGGGGCCTGTGAGTATAACCCAGCGCAATGGCAGCCAATTTGCAAATATCACGGCCGGAATCATGGGGCACAACACGCAAGGAGTTACGAAAGCAGTTCTGGCAAAAATCGAAGCTCAGAAAGCCAAATTCCCGGCCGGAATCAGCTACAGCCTCGGAGGAGCGAATGAATCAATCGAAGAAGGATTCAGCCAAATGGGGGTTGCCATTGCGGTGGCTGTCGCCATGGTTTACCTCGTGTTGATGATTGCCTTCAGTGGTGCGCTCGTTCCGCTCGCGATTCTCGTCTCACTCCCGTTTGCTGCGGTTGGTGGTTTTCTGGCCTTGATCTTGACTCACCAAGCGCTCAGTATGCCCGCTTTGATTGGAATGTTGATGCTCATCGGAATTGTGGTGACGAACGCCATTGTCCTTGTCGACCGGGTTCAACGCAACCGCCGTCAGGGTATGGATGTTCGGGAAGCCCTGCTGGAAGCGGGCTCGATCCGGTTGCGTCCAATCCTTATGACCGCAATAGCGACGATTATGGCTCTTCTCCCACTCGCTTTGGGCTTTAGCGAAGGTACACTTATTTCTGTTAATCTGGGGGTCACGGTCATTGGTGGGCTGACACTCTCCACACTACTCACCCTCGTGGTTGTGCCCGTCGTCTATAGTTATTTCGAAGGGTTGCGCAGCCGTTTCAGCAAAGGCTCCCCTACGGAAGCCGAGAACATTTAAGGGGGAGACTGAGATGCTCAACCCAGAAAAACGCCAAGCCATCTTGGAAAGTGCCACAGAGATCTTCCTGGAAAAAGGCTTGTACCGTGCCAAAGTCGAGGAGATCGCCGAAAAAGCGGGTATCGCCAAAGGAACCGTCTATCTCTATTTTAAAAGCAAACGCCAGATTTTTCTCGCCGTCTTTCAGCAGCATCTGGAAGGATATTTCGCGGAGATCGAACACCTCCTCTCCCTCAAGGAAACTGCAGCTCATAAACTGCTCATCCTGATCCGGTTTCATCTCAGCCAAATCGGCTCATTTGCGAAATTAGTCTATCCGGATGTTCATTCTGAACCTTTTCAATGGGATGATGAGATGTTTAAGGAAGTGTTGGGAGTTCAGCGCCGTGTGCAAGGTGCGTTTGCTCGTATTCTCGAACAAGGCATGCACGAAGGAGTTTTTCGCCCTGTAGATGCTCTCCATGCAGCCCTCTGCCTGCAAGGCATCTTGCGCATTCATCTGGAGTCCGCATTACTGCAAACCGATCCGAACTGGCCAGATGAAGAATTAAGCCAGAAGATCTATGATTTATTTGTGCAAGGGCTTGAAAAGTGAACTCTTGCTCATGGCATTGAGATAGGCTTTGGCGCTCGCTTCCAGGATATCCGTGCTGATTCCCTTTCCGATCACAACCGCTCCATCGCTATAGCGCAGTTTAACTGTCGCATCCCCCAGGGCCTCGCTGCCTCGAGTTACGGATTTCAAGGTGTAGTCGTCCAACGTCGCCTCGTTTCCAGTCAGCCTATCGATGGCGTTAAAAAGGGCATTCACCGGACCGTTGGCAAAGGCAGCATCCGTAAGCGTCTTACCCTCGATTTCCAAAGTGACGGTAGCCGTGGCCATATCGATCCCGGTAGTGGAGATGGACAGGCGCTTGAGGCTTACCGTTTCATCGACGGCTGTATCGCCCATTAAGGCGTACAAATCCTGATCAAAGACTTCTTTTTTCTGATCCGCGAGTTCAAGGAAGCGGCGATAAACATGATCCAGAGCTTCCCCTTCCACTTCGTAGCCCAGCTCCTCCAAACGGTGTTTCAGGGCATGTCGTCCCGATCGGGCACTGAGGCTAATCGTGTTTTCGGGGACGCCAATGGTTTCGGGTTTAATGATCTCGTAGGTCTCCCGGTCTTTTAAGACCCCATCCTGGTGAATTCCTGAGGCATGCATGAAGGCGTTCGCCCCCACAATCGCTTTATGGTCAGGCACTGGAACTCCGGTAATCCGGGAGACCAGGCGACTGGTTGCCGAGATTTCTTTCGTATGAATCCGGCTTTCCACCCCATATCCTCCCCGGCGCGTATAAACTGCCATCAGGACTTCTTCGAGTGAAGTGTTGCCAGCCCGTTCCCCGATCCCATTGATCGTGCCCTCAACTTGCCCTGCTCCGGCTTTGATCCCGGCCAGAGAATTAGCGGTGGCCATTCCCAGATCATTGTGGCAGTGCACGCTGACGATCGCTTGATCAATGTTGGGAACATGATTAACGACATAGGAAATCAGTTCTCCGTATTCCCAGGGATTGGCATAACCTACCGTATCCGGAATGTTTACGACAGTCGCCCCGGCCTCGATGGCTTTCGCGATGACCCGGACAAGAAAATCCGGATCGGCCCGGAAGGCATCTTCAGCGTAGAATTCAACATCGCTCATATATTTCTTGGCGTATTTTACCGCGGCTGCCGCCCGTTCAAGCACCTGGTCTGGGGAGAGCAACAATTTCTTTTCCATGTGGACGGGTGAAACCCCGATTCCGGTATGAATCCGGGGATACTCGGCTTCACGTAAGGCCTCAGCACAGGTATCAATGTCCTGCTCCACAGCGCGGGTCAGACCGCAAATGGTCACTCCCTTGAGGTCACGGGCAATCGTTTGAACCGAAACAAAGTCTCCTGGCGACGAGGCCGGAAATCCAGCTTCAATGATGTCCACTCCTAAACGGACAAGCTGGTGGGCGATCTCCATCTTTTCCTGGACATTCAGGGTAATCCCCAGTGACTGTTCACCATCTCTCAATGTGGTGTCAAAAACATATAACCTTCGCATGCTTCTTCCTCCTTGATCATTCGAGTAAATAAAGAAAACTCGGCTGGCGCTTAGCCTTACGGCGCTTTGCCATCCGGCATCTAGCCATCCGGCATCTAGCCATCCATGGCGATGCTCTAATCTCAAACGTCCTGTTTGAGTCATGGCAGCGCTCTAATCTCAAACGTCCTGTTTGAGTTGGCGACGGCGGCACCGCTAGTTTTCTTATCCTCCACAGACTTATACTTTCTGCCCTGAAATAAGAATTATTTCATTCATCAGTGGTGCCGCACAGCGGCATGGGGGTCTGATAGGACTAAAAAACCCTTCGCCTCATAGTTGAGACGAAGGGTTTTTCGCGATACCACTCAATTTAACGGCAGACTGCCGTTCACTCAGAAGATACGGGTTCACGCCATCGAAACCTCACTTTGACTTTTAATCAAGGAAACGATCCGATATGATTCGCGTCCGATATCCCCTTCCTTTTAACGGTGGAAGCTCCGTCCGAGCCTACTCCCTGGAATCACCCCGAATGCCAACTAAGAGGTTCTAAGCCAGGTTTTGATCGGCTACTCAAGGGAGAGTTCAACACTCAAGCCATCCCTGCCTTGCACCACCCGGCAGTTCTCTGTGACGGATTTCAGCGTCTAGTATTCCCTCTCATCGTCCTTGTCGCGTTATAGAACAGGTTGGATTTTTTTATATTGTTACACTAAGCATTGGCTTTGTCAAGAGTTTTTTTCATTGCACGTTGTACATCCCGTGGCATTGCAGATAGTATGTATACTGCACATATGGGTTCAGAGGCTTGCAAGTCGGTTCAGGAAAAGTTAAGATTAACCTGAATCTTATAAGCTCACAGGGTTAAAGCTCTGACGCGACCGCATTAAGAGAGAAAAGCCAGGAGAAGCGTATGAATGTTGCGTTCTTCCTCATCCCTAAAAAAGATGTCATTCACTTGAACTACCATTCCACCATGCGCCAAGCCTTAGAACGCATGGAGTATCATAGTTATACCGCCGTTCCTATCATCAATGACGAAGGAAAATACGTGGGCACCTTGACTGAAGGGGATCTTCTCTGGAAGCTGAAAAATACCCCCGGTTTGACTTTTGCCAACATGGAGAAAGTCCCTTTGAGCGAAGTGCCCCGGCATGCGGATAATACACCCGTGCTGATCCATGCCCAGATGGAAGATCTGATCGCCCGGGCAGCCGTGCAAAATTTTGTCCCGGTTGTCGATGATCAAGCGGTATTCATCGGCATCGTGCGTCGCCGCGAACTCATTAAGTATTGTGCGAAGAACTTCTAGCAAGGCTAAAGCGATCACATAACCTAGGGCAGAACGACGGCAATCTCATCACAATTGGGAAACTTGACACAGTTAATACATTCTTTCCAGACTTTGTGCGGCATTTCCTCCTTACTCACCACCCGAAATCCGCAATGTTTAAAGAAATCAGGCTGATACGTCAGGGCAAAAACCCTCTCACAGCCCAGTTCGTGAGCCTCTTTAACCAGCTCTTCCACCATCCGGGAACCAAGGGACTTTCCCCTATAATCTGAGGCAATAGCCAAGGCTCGAATTTCAGCTAAGTCTTCCCAGAGAATATGCAGGGATCCGACCCCGATAATCTTTTGATCCTCTTCCGCAATTAGAAACTCCCGGATCCCCTCATAGAGCACGTTCCTGGAACGTGGAAGCATCAGCCCCTGTTCGGCACAGCCATTAATTAGTTCGATCATGCGTTCTACGTCCGCTAACTTCGCTCTTCGTAATTTCATGAAACGTTAGGCGATGGATCCCCCTTCTTCAGATGGGGGAGGAAATCGCCCGTCCTCCTTTCGACTAACAAAGTCTTTGCCCGTTCTAACAACCGTAGCTTCTTAACACTCGCTGCTGCGTGAACCCTCGTACCATCAAGCAGCCGCAAATCGAAATATCCACTTGACCTACGGCCAAACACAAAGCATTCCCGACCAGCAAAGCAGACTTTATCGAACAGCTTGAAGCCTCGAACATACTTCGGTGCCTTGCTCTTTTGCCTTAACCCGCCTTTGCGGATCGTCGCCTTATGGAGTTGC
>JAJZPA010000128.1 GCA_021811425.1 Bacillota bacterium
GCAACCTGGGAAAAATACAGTATTGATCTCAGAAAGAAAGTAGGCACTGACATGAAAGAGACATTTGATGTAGGTCTGATTGGCCTCGCTGTCATGGGAGAAAACCTCGCCCTGAATCTAGAACGAAACGGTTATTCAGTCGCAGTCTACAATCGCTCAACGGCTAAAGTCGACCAGTTTCTGGTCAAAGTCCAAGGCCAACATTTCGGGGGGGCCCACAGCGTTAAGGAATTCGTGAACCTGTTGCAAACGCCGCGCCAGATCATCATCATGGTCAAAGCGGGTCAACCCGTCGATGATATACTCAGCCAGCTTACGCCCCATTTAAACCAAGGAGATATTGTGATGGATTGCGGCAATTCCTTCTTTGAGGATACCCGCCGCCGCAGTCGAGATCTGGCAGCCCAGGGCTTCCGCTTTCTGGGCATCGGGGTGAGCGGGGGTGAGGAAGGTGCTCTCAAAGGGCCGAGCCTAATGATCGGTGGCCCGGAAGCTGCCTATGCCGCAGTCGGTGAGATGTTTAAAACCATCTCCGCCCATGTCCAAGGTAAAGCCTGTGCCTTTCACTTCGGGCCTGATGGGGCCGGACATTATGTCAAAACCGTACATAACGGGATTGAGTATGCCGACATGCAGCTCATCGCTGAAACCTATCACTTAATGAATGAGGCCCTTGGCCTTAGCGCTGAAGAAACCGGGGCGATCTTTCGCACCTGGAATCACGGAGAACTCGAATCCTACCTCATCGAGATTACCGGGGACATTCTTAAACGCCGTGACCCTGAGACCGGGCGGCCGTTGGTCGAGATGATTCTCGATAAAGCCGCGCAAAAAGGAACCGGGAAATGGACCTCTCAGAGTGCCCTCGAACTTGGCGTGCCCACCCCGACCATTACCGAAGCGGTCTTCGCACGCCTCATGTCTTCCCTCAAAGCCGAGCGTCTGGAAGCCTCCGAACGCTTCAGGATTCAGAACCTACCCTATGCCGGAGACAAGCAAGTCTTTATCCAGGCGCTGCATGATGCCCTGTATTCTTCCAAAATCTGCTGTTATGCCCAAGGCTTTGACCTCCTCAAAGCTGCCAGCCGGGAATATAGCTGGGATCTGAACCTCGGAGAAGCCGCCAGTGTCTGGCGCGGCGGCTGCATCATCCGAGCCCAATTCCTTAATCGCATCACAGAAGCTTACGACCGCGACCCGAACCTGCCAAACCTTATGCTCGATCCCTATTTCCTGGCGATCCTGAAAAAATCCCTCTCCGGCTGGCGTCTCGTCCTCTCCACCGCCAAATCCCTTGGGATTCCGACACCCTCCCTGAGTGCCTCCCTTGACTACTTCGACAGCTACCGCCAAGCCGTCCTCCCCGCCAACCTGCTCCAGGCCCAGCGCGACTACTTCGGCGCTCACACCTACGAACGCATCGACAAGCCTGGCAGCTTCCACACCGAGTGGCTGGAATAATCGGGGTCCGAAGTCCGATTCTAAATCAAGTTTTCGAAGGCAGGAAAATTGTTCGGAAATTGAATAGGGGTACGACTCCCACTCAAAGTCGACCCCTACACAATCTACATATCTAAGAATTAAAAAGTGGATTTTCCCTACTCTTAAGAAATTGGCCTTAAGTCACTTATATATCCCTCCACGGGTATCAATGGCCTGAATGTACACGATTTTTTCAGTAGGGTTAATTTCAAACAGTATGCGGCATGTACCAATCCGGAGGCGATATAAACCCTGATATCCCTTCAGTCGTTTGATATCACCTTTAGGGGAAATTGTTAAAAGTCCTGTTAGTCCTTGCGCAATACGTTCTTGGATAGCCTCTTCTTGTTTTGCTAGGAATTTGAGCGCTTCCTTATGGTAGATCAACTTGTAACCCAAACTCACGCCTGGCTTCCTCCCCCGTAACATAACCGGTATCGCTGTTGAGCTGGCGAAGTTCTTCTTCAGTCAAAGGTTCATCGTCCGGTTCCACTTGATCGATTCTTTCCCAATCGTCCGGTTTTTTTGTGGAACGGTTTAATAAATACTGCATAAAATCAAAAACAGTTTTCTGATCATCTTCAGGCAGGCGCTCAACCAAGTTATGAATATCTTCTTTCCGTACAACCATGAGCTTAGACCCCCTAAAATATAATAAAACTCATATGCATTAGCTATAGTCCATATCATCCATGTCTACACCCTAATTATAACACACTATTA
Organism: Bacillota bacterium; assembly: GCA_021811425.1. GTDB lineage: Bacteria > Bacillota > Desulfitobacteriia > Desulfitobacteriales > Desulfitobacteriaceae > JAJZPA01. Next base: position 2,206 of record JAJZPA010000128.1, read on the forward strand.
TTTATGTGGAAACTGAAGAGAAGCGCCGCTCCACCAGTCTCCATACCTGCTTAAATTCCTCCATTCTCATGATACGGGCCAGCACTGCAAACACCAACGCGCCCAGACTCGTTCCGGTGAAGAGTACCAGAATAGACGCTCCGGTTCCATAGCCGAGCACACGCGTGATCCAAGCGCTCCAACCCCAGACCGCCGCTCCCATGACGAGGGACGCGGTCAGGGACTTCACAAGTGTAACCAACAACCGACGCCCATCCATTGTACCCAGGCGTCGGCGTAAAACATAGATGAGCAGGATCATATTTACAAGCGCGGATATCGAGGTCGCGAAGGCCAACCCTCCATGGGCCAAGGGCTTAACCAAGAGAATCATGGCCAGGATATTCACCCCCATCGCCACCAGTCCCAGAATCACCGGAGTCCAGGTATCCTGAAGGGCATAAAACATACGCGGCAGGATCTGGATCATCGACTGAGCAACAATCCCCACTGCAAAGTAAAGAAGCGGAATGGCCGTGGCGGCCGTATCCGCTGCCGTAAAGTGCCCATGTTGGAATAAGACCCGAATCAGGGGAAACCGAAGTACGATCATCCCGACCGAAATCGGAAGTGTGATGAAAATGATCGTGCGTAAGGCACTTGACGATGTCGCTTTGAAATCCTCCCACTGGTGTAAAGCCGCCTGCTCGGTCAAAGTCGGAAAAACCGCGACTGCAATCGCCAAGGCAAAGATCCCGACCGGCAGCTGGTAAAGCCGATAGGATTGCCAAACAGCCGTCAGACTCCCCGCCGGCAGGGAAGAACCCAGGTGGGAATTGACAATGACCTGAAGTTGGTTCAAGGTATAGCTCAGTACAATCGGTACAGCCAAAAGCGCGATCCGACGCACGCCCGGATGGTGCCATTCAATAATCGGGTGGTACTTCATCCCGATGCGGCGCAAGGCCGGGAGCTGGACTGCAAAATTAGCTGCGGCCCCAAGCACCACCCCAAAGGCAAACCCCGAAATACCCAGTCCCATCAAAGTGAATAACGTTCCAAAGATAATAATACTGGCATTATAGAGCACTGAACCCAAAGCCGAAGGCCAAAAAATCTTGTGTGCGTTCAAGATCCCCATCGTCAGCCCGCTTAAAGCCAGAATGAGCGGTTGGATCAGAATAATCCGGGTCAAATGAATCGTCAGCGCGATGGTCTGAGCATCAAAGCCCGGCACCTGCAGGCGTACGAACTGAGGGGTTAAGATGAGCCCTACAACCGTTAAACTGCTCAAGGCCAGAAAAATGATATTGACCACTGAACTGATAATCCGCCAGCCCTCATCACTTTTTCCTTTGGCGATATAATCTGAGACAACGGGAATAAAAGCCGAACTCAAAACCCCTCCGACCAAAAGCCAGTAGAGTAAATCCGGAAGAATGAAGGCCGTATTGAAGGCATCTGTTAAATTATTCTTGCCAAAGAGTCCCGCAACCAAGGACTCCCGCAAAAAGCCCAAAATGCGAGAAATTAAGTTGGCAGCCATTAAAAAGGCTGCCGCTTTGGCGACCGTACGTGTAATGGACATGGCCGATTCCTTTCGCCTGCGTATTCCTCTCGAATTATAACATTTTTCGACGGCTGATACCAAGCATCGGGATCGAATCTCCCAGTCCAATTCCAATTCCAATTCCAATCAAATCCAAATCCAATTTTTCCGTCTCATTCCGATCCAAGCTTTCAGTCTAACTCCAATCCCTTCTCAAAGCTGTGCCTCGCTTTTGTCAATGCTGTTTCAACCATTCCCCGATCACTGCGCCTACCGCTTCCGCACTCACTGTCGCTTCACCCAGGGTATTCAATTGGCTGCCAAATTCCAGAAGTAATCCTCCGTTGGAGAGGTGCTGGTTGTAGCGGGCATCATCCGCATAAGTGATTTCACTCAGGAAAAGTCCCGGAACCTTCTTGTTCCCTAAGTTGATGATCTCCTTAGCCAATTCGGCGTTCTTCTGCCAATGGGGGTTCCGTTTACCGATCACGATCAGGACCTTGGTCCCTTCTTTCCCGTTAATGTTCACGGTCGATTTGTTCACACCCGGCGGCAAGCCATCCCGATGGATATCGATCAGCAGCTTGATTGAGGGATAATCCTTAAGCATCTTGACAACCGTCTCCGCCGAGTGCGTATAGGATTTCATGAAATCAACTGCATCATGCACTGTCGTGGATTGAACCGCCTGCACTCCATTTTTCGCCAGGGCCGATTTCAACGCTGTCCCCACGAGGACCACATCTCCATTGCCCCCTTTACGTTCCGGCCCGCCATCACCCGTGTAACTTTCCCCATTATGGGTATGGTAAATCCCTACCAAAACACCGCGAGCCTTAATGTCCCCCCCCTGGTTGTCTGGGAGGGGATCCGTACCACTCCCCCCCGTCCCCTGGGTCCCTTGTCCATTCGGGGTCTGCTCCAAGATAGGGCCCTCAAACTCCGGGTCTTTGGGGTTATAGGCCCAACCAATCCAGGCCGGTCCTTGGGGCGGTGGCGTGAAATAACTCAAAAAGAAGGTTCGCGGATCTGTAACATTGACCCCTGTCAGCAGAAACATGCCCAGAGATACACCCTGCTCCCTGACCGCAGTCAGTTTGGCCTGCTCGGGTTGAGAATAACCCGGAATTCCTTCCAAAAGAAGGGCATCAAAAGGGAATCGCTGCTCACTGAGCAAGCGCACAACCTGCTTCGAACTGCCAGTCTGAACCGCCAATACCACTCCCAGCAGAAAGCCTAAGCCGCCTAACATCAGGGAAATGCGGCGTAACCAGAGCATCAGTTTGCGTTTTAGGAGGGTATGGCGATAAACTCCATCTTGAAGCAAAGACTTGTCCCCCTTTCCTTCTACAGAAATATGAGGGACAAGTCACTAATAGAACAGCTAAAGAAAAGAGAGGCTCAATGAGCCTCTCGCCTAATAATTCACCCCCGGTTATACCTATTTATGGTTTACTTTAACTCTGTGGGCACGAAAGTATCCACGATCCCGATGACTAAGGAAGCTAGTAAAGCCCCGATGATGGTTACTGAAATCGAACCGGGAACAATGAATTGGCTTACATAAATGACCACAGCGGCCGTAATAAACCCAACCGCTCCCCGGCCGGTCCGTGAGATTTTCTCCCGCCCAAATGCCATCTCCACAACCCAGCCTAAGCCGGCAATCACGATGGCTGCAATCAAGGCTCCTGTAAACCCTGCTACCCTAAGTCCCGGAACAATATAGCTGACAAGAAGCAGTACTAACGCTGATACAACAAACCGAACTATCGCACCTAACATGGCCAAAAACCCCTTCCTTATTGTTTTGCATACCCTAAACCCTGTCATCGAAGTTTAGTTTTAACCATTATCAGCGAAAATATTTATGCTTTCCAACAAATTTCCAGCAGGACGTGCTGAGATTGCCTTGCGAAATTCCCGCTGTAATGATAATATGTAGTTTGCGTATAACTGACAGGTTTTTTGACCATGCGTTGGTTAGGTATCTGTCCAAGGGGGTGACCAAGGAGTGCCAAACATTAAATCCGCTATCAAACGGGTTGAGATCGCGAAAGCCCGCACCATTAAAAATGCTGCAGCAAAGTCTGCTTTAAGGACTGCGATTCGCCGTTTTCTAGAGGCTCTGAGCGTCGATGCCGAAGCTGCCAACGCTGCGCTGAAAAAGGTTTCTCGCGCTTTGGACAAAGCTTCTTCCAAGGGGTTGATTCATAAGAACATGGCTGCCCGGAAAAAATCCCGGCTGACCAAAAAACTGGCAAAAACATTTACCAAAGTGAGCTAACCCTATAGCAAAACGTAGGCAAATTCGCATGTTAAAGTCAAGCACCTCTGGAAGTGAAAAAAGCAAAAGAGAGGCGTTGTCCCGCAAGGGATAGCGCCTCTCTTTTGCACATCATGAATGACCAATTGACACATCAACCCGGGGTATAGCCCACTAGCGGAGAGCACTTATGGCATTCTGAAAATTTAGTTAAGCATTACCAACATTTATGATATAATTGTGGCGAAGTCGCCGGGTTCCAACCCGTGCGGAGTGTTACATCATGACGATTGAAATGGGGGCATTGCCATGCACGTCGCATTCCGAAAAATCATGCTCATCAACCCACCGGCAGCGATCCGCCTCTGGGAGCCGCACAGCGAAAACCTCGGTCTCGGTTACTTGGCTGCCGTTCTCAGGCCGTTGGGATACCAGGTGACCATCCTTGATGCGTCACTTTTCCGGCTCGGTGTGTCCGCAACTCTCAAACGCATTCGGGACCAACAGCCGGATGTGATTGGCTTTCGCCTGCTCGAAGTCAACATGCCCTGCGTGATCGACCTGGTGGTGCGCCTGCGTCGCGAGGGCTACTCGGGGCATATCACGGCGGGCGGGCCGGGCGCCACGATGATGGAGTCGGAGATTCTTAAGCTAATCCCAGGCATGGACAGCCTCATGGTGGGGGAAGGCGAGGAGACGCTGCCCGAGCTACTGGCGGCCCTCAACTCGTCCGGCTCCCCGAGACCCTCCGGAGATCCTTTCACCGGGATACTCGGTCTGTGTTATCGCGAAGGCGACGCGATCCGGGCCAACGGACCTCGTCCTCTCATCGAGGATCTCGACGCGCTGCCTTTCCCGACGCGGGATACGCTCCCGCATATCCTCAGGTGGGGCCGGCTGCCGATGGTCATCTCCTCCAGGGGGTGCGACGGGCACTGTGTCTTTTGCTGTCCGGCCGCAATGTACGCCAAATCTCCTGGGCCAAAGTGGCGCCCGCGCAGCGCCGGCAACGTCGTCGACGAGATCGAGGATCTGCAACGGCGCTACAACGTGAGCCATCTGGATTTTCTGGACGATAACTTCTTCGGCCGCGGTGAGGTGGGGGTCCGGAGAGCCTGGGATTTCATTGAGGAATTGCGGCGGCGTGACTTGCGGTTCAAATTTTCGGTGGAGTGCCGGGTCGACAACGTGGAGGAAGATCTCTTCAAGGCTTTACGTGACGCCGGGTGCGTAGAGGTTCGCCTGGGCATCGAGTCAGGCGTCCAGCGTATCCTCGACCGCTACGGCAAAGGGACGACAGTCGAGAAAAACCGCGAGGTTCTGCTCAAGCTCAAAGAGTGGGGTCTGCCGGTCAAAATCGGGTTTATCCCGTTTGACCCGACGATATCTTTCAAGGAACTCATGCAAAACGGGGAGTTTCTACGCTCGGTTGGCAACCCCGAAGCTTTCAACTTCAACAAGATCAGGGTAGTGGTCGGGACTCCTCTGGAACGCCTGTTCGAGAAGGAGGGGCGCCTGAGCAAACCCAAGCCATGGATGCGCGATTACACCTTTGATGACCCGACCGTAGATTTTATGTGGAAGGTAGTTCAGGGATATGTGGTGGTCAAGCGGACAGCCCTGCAACTTGCCGATGGCTGGAAGGTAGGGCTGGCCGACCTCCAGGCCTTGCTCCGCGGGGAGAGCGATGGATAAGTACCCCACCACAAACCTCAAACCTTACAAAACTTAATAATCATCATCTCTAAGAGCAGGCCCGGCTCGCCGCCCGAATTCTTCAGAGCAATTTCAGTTTTTAAACATTCCTCCAAGGCATTCGCCAACAACCGGAAATTCATTTTTACGGATTGGGCCCAAATCTTTTGGGCTTCAAACGGCTTTATCCCTAAAGCAGCCGACAAACCCGAACTATCTCCGCCCTTTTCACGCCAAGCTAAAGCCCCCAGTAACAGGCGCACTTGGCGCACGAGCATGGTCAGAACTTTCAGCGGATGATCAGACCGTAGAACCTCGTGAAGTTTGGCAATAGCTTGAGCGGAGAAACGCTGAGCTACCGCATTTAATAAATCGAAAACTGTTGCTTCCGAGGCCTGAGGGACAATCGCCTCAATATCCTGCCTCTTCACGGTTGTCTCTGCTCCAATATACAGCGCTAGTTTGTCTAGCTCCTGGCTCAGAACCCCCGGCTGATGCCCCGCCCATTCGAGAAAGAACGTGACCGTATCCGGAGACATCCCTATGTTGCGGGCTTTTAATTCGTTTTGCAGCCAAAATAGCCAATCCTGACTCCTTTTGGGCACTACAAACTCAACGATCACACCCTGTTTAGCCAGTTCTTTATAAAATCTTCGGCCCCGATGCACACTTTCGGCCACAAACAAGAGGATGGTTCCCGGGTTTGGGTTAGCAAAATACGCATAGAGCGGTTCCAGATCCACACTGGATCCCTCTTGGAAATAAGGAATCTCGCGCACGATCAGCAAGCGCTCTTGAAAAAAGGAAGACGTATCCGCCCGCTCCACGATATCGACCGGGGGAACCTCCTGTGCAGACACCACCTCGATTGAACTTCCAGAGGGGTCGCCCTTCAGCATGGCCCCTCGCAGCAGCCGCAGACCCTCTTCCAGCAAGAAGCGATCCTCTCCATGCCAAAGCGAAAGTCTGGGGATATTCCCCTGCGCTATCGCTTTTTTAATTTCTTCGATTTCACGCATGTGTTCTCTTCCGCCTTCCTGAGCCACCGGCTCCATTGAACCTGTATCCTTAAAGCCGCTCTGTTGTTCTTTACAGCAGGGTTTTCAATAAGCGCATGTTTTGGTACAATGACCATGATCTTCACGAGAAGGCTTCTTCCTCTGATAACATTTATTATATCCGTTCAGGGGTGGTTGGACAATACGCTTTAACTACTCAGCCCCACGAACCCGATATTTCTGCTCTGTTACGCTTATGTGATGTTCATAATATTCCGTTAGCGACCAACTGGAAAAGCGCCGAGATTTTATTACAACATTGTGCAAGGCCTGTTAGAAGACCAGGAAAACAGAAAAACCCCCCTCAGAAACTGAAGGGGTCAAAGAAAGAGGAGGAGAAAAGAGATGTTCCCTCCTATTCTTACCAGTTACTAATTAATTATACA
>JAJZPA010000129.1 GCA_021811425.1 Bacillota bacterium
ATGCGCTTTACGGACCGGTCCGTAAAGCGCATCCCCGCCCACATAGACATTGTCCACATTGCTCTCCAGCGTCTCTTCCTGGACTTGAATCTTTCCTTGGGAATCGACAGCAATCCCATTTTCCCTTAACCGCTCATGGTCCACACGCTCACCGATAGCCGTCAACACCGTATCCATCGGAATTTCTTCGAACGCCCGGGCCACGGGAACAACACTGCGACGGCCCGAGGTATCGAGGCTGCCCAGCTCCATCTTTTGGCAGGTGAGAATGCCCTTTTCCAGTGCTACGGGTGCCAGCAGTTCCCTAAAGATGACGCCTTCCTCCCGGGCTAACTGCAACTCTTCCCGATCGGCAGGCATATACGCCTGTGTACGCCGATAAATGATATAAACTTTTTCCACGCCTTGGACGCGCAACGCCGCTCGTGCGGCATCCATCGCCGAATTGCCTCCCCCGATCACCGCCACATTGCGACCCAGGTTAAGCGAGGTGCGATTACGGTTAAATTCTTCTAAAAACGGGATCGCCGCCCGTACTTTTTGTACATCACCCGCGATGTTGAGTCCTTGATTCTTGCCGGCACCAATGGCCAGGTAAATATACTGATATCCCTGGGCTTTGAGTGCAGCCAGGGAAAACTCCGGGTCAACGCCCAATTGAAACTTGACCCCCATCTTCTCGATCAAGCGCACATCTTTCGCGATCGCGTCCCTGCCAATCCTAAAGTCGGGAATCACATATTCCACCGTACCTCCCGCCTTTTGCCGCTGATCGAAAACCGTCACCTTCAGACCGGCCCTGGCCAGGAAATACGCAGCCGCTAAGCCCGACGGCCCCGCTCCAATGACGGCAACTTGCGCTGAACCCGTCCCTTGTGGTTTGTCCGCCTGGGCTAAAAAGTCCTCATACCCATTTTCCGCTGCCACCAGTTTCAGGGCCCGAATCTGCACGGATTCGTCATAATCCAAGCGGGTGCACTTTGTCGTACAATGATGAGGGCAAATCGTTCCCGTAATAAAGGGAAGCGGATTTTTGTCAACAATAACCTCGTAGGCCTCCAGGAATCTTCCTTCACCCACCAAACGAATATATTCCGGGATATCTTGTTCAATGGGGCAACCAACACTGCACGGCGCAGTGAAGCAATCCAGCAGCGGAAGTTCACGGGCAATTTTGCGGCTCTGCACCGCTCTTTTCGCTTTCAGATGGTTCGTATCACTAAAAGCACGTTCAGCTAATTGACGCAATTTCACTAAGTTAAGCTTACCGGGTGCTAAATCGTCCAAGCGCGGTTCCAGTAATTCTGCAATCTGTTGCAGCCGCATATATCCGCCCGGCTTTAACAAGGTGGTGGCCAGCGTGATCGGCCGTATCCCTGTCGCAAAAATAGCGTCAATGTTGAAGAAGTCGGCCCCTCCCGAATAGGAGATGATCAGGTCGCCCGCAAATTCCTCCGCCAACTTAAGCGCCAAGTTAATGGTCAGCGGATAGAGGGCGCGTCCTGACATATACATTTCTTCGCCCGGAAGTTCAGCGCGGGTGATCTTGGTTGGCAGCGTATTCGAAAGCTTGACTCCAAAATTCCGACCATGTTCCTGGGCGAAGGCTTTAAGTCGCCGCAGCATCGCCACACCATCGGCATATTGCAGATCATGCGTAAACGATTCTTCTTTCAGTTCGATGTAACCATAACCCATCCGATCGAACGTTTCACGAACAAACGTATAGCCCAAAAGCGTTGGATTCATCTTCACAAACGTATGCAGCTTCTTCTCGGAAATCAAGTATTTGGAAATCGCCTCGATCTCCATGGGCGGACAGCCATGCATCGTCGATAAGGTGATCGACGTACAAATATGCGGCGAGATACTCTCGACAAAGCTCTTATCGACCCGTTCAAGCTGCCCGATCCGGTCGAGCAGAACCTTTTTACACGCCTGGAAAATATCGGTCTGAGACGCATCCTTCAGTCCTTCAATAAAACGATCCACTTTCGGAGACCGAATCCCTTCCAGATCGTAGCCCACACTCATGTTGAACATAAAGTGCCGCCCGTCAACACCGAAGATCTCCTTTTGCAAAATATGCAGCATAAACCAGGCTTTCACATATTCATTAAAAGCCCCTTCGATAGACAGCTCTGTCGACCATTCGGTGTTGTAACACTCGTCCTCCGCCTGAATACACGGTTTGGGAAACTCCAGCTCATCCAGAATTTGAACCGTCTTTAGCTCAAAAAATCGGCTCCCGCTCAGATACGCGGCCACGGTGTTCTGGGCCAACTGCGTATTCGGGCCCGCTGCGGGACCAAGCGGTGAATCAATGCTTTCTCCGAACAAGGTCATTCCCACCGCTACTTTTTTCCGGTAAAACTTAGCTTCCGGCACCCCAAAAATACTCCGACTCTGTTTATATTCTTCAAAGACCCAATCAAGCATCTTAGCGAACGGAATCTCCCTCATTTTATCGCTCATTTCACGTGCTCCCTTCCTGTTTTTCCGGGTCATGATAATGATCAGCAGGGTGATGGTTACCACAGCTGCCATCATGCCGACATGTTTCGATAGCCTTTTCCGCCGCTTTAACAATATTCTGATAACCCGTACAGCGGCAGAAATGGCCGGAAAGCTCGCGTTTTAGCTCATCCTTCGTATATTCCCGACCACTTTCAGCAAGCGCAGTCGTTGTCAGCACAAGACCCGGCGTGCAAAAACCGCATTGCACCGCACCCTCATCGACAAACGCTTGCTGAACCGGGGATAATTCTCCATCTTGGGCCACGCCCTCAATGGTAAGAATGGTTTTCCCATCCGCCCAAACAGCCAAGTAAATGCAAGAATCAATCGGAACGCCATCAATCAACACGCTGCAGGCCCCACATTCTCCGACCCCGCAGCCCTTCTTGACTCCGGTATAACCCAAGGTATTGCGCAGAACTTCCAGCAAAGATTCACGTACGTCGACCTCAAAACTCTCGGCCTTACCGTTCACCGTCAGAGCAATCTTTTTACGCAATTTCCCCACCCCCTGCCTGCACAATCGCCTCTCGCAGCGCTCTGGGAACCAATTCTTGAATCAGGTGCTCCCTGTATTCCTTAGAGGCTCGCCAAGAAGTCCTCGCTTTAGCAGACCGAATTGCCAATCTGCCAACCTCATTTAAAACGTCCGTGCTAACCGCCTTGCCAACGGCATAGGCTTCCGCTTCAAAGCAACGCAGTGGGGTTGGTCCCGCCACACCCAGTCCGATTTTAACTTCAGCCAGAATATTCCCCGCTTCAAGTTTACACAGTACGGCCACACCCAGGGTGGCAATATCCATGGCTTTGCGCATGGCAAATTTAATATAATGTCCTCCAAAGCCTACATAGTGCCGGGGCAGAATCCGGATTTCCGTTAAAATTTCTCCCGCTCTTAAATCCACCTTGCCGGGGCCTAAATAAAATTCAGAAATCGGCAGAACCCTGCTTCCTCGGCTGCTAATCAATACGAGTTCCGCCTCCAAGGCAAATAACGATGAAGCACTGTCAGCCGATGTTGCTCCATTACAGACATTGCCGCCAATGGTAGCAATATTGCGGATCTGCGGTCCCCCCATAGATACCGCCGCTTCGGCCAGAATCGGCACGTGGGCTTTAATCACGGGATCCTGTGTCATCTGAGTAAAGGTAGCCAGCGGCCCAATGCTAATCACTCCGTCAGGCCTCTTCTCGATATGAGAGAGCGCTTCGATGTTGCGGATACTCAACAGCTCTGCCGCCTCGATTTGACCGCCATGGAGCTTAATCAGGAGATCGGTTCCTCCCGCAATAATGCGCATCCGCGGGTTTCGCGTCAAAGTTTCCGTAGCTTCACTGAGCGTCAGTGCTTCTTGATAATTTTGAATATCATACATCCGTAATCACCACCTTCTAGATTAATCCGGCCTGTTTTAATTTTTCAAAAACACGCTGAGGATTCATAGGCAACTGATTGAAGGCTACCCCCGTAGCATCCAGCACCGCGTTGCGAATCGCCGGAGCCGGACTCAGTGCCGGTGGTTCCCCGAGCGATTTTACGCCAAACGAACCCGTCGGTTCATGGGTCTCCACAAAGGCAACCCCTATGTCCGGTGTGTCCATGATGGTTGGCAGTTTATAATCCAACAAATTGTTGTTCAGTGGTTTACCCGTTTTGGGATCGAACAGCAACTGTTCGGATAAGGCATATCCAATCCCCATGCTGACGCCGCCGTGAACTTGCCCTTCCGCCAAGCGCGGATTCACAATCGTACCCGAATCGTGAACATTGTAAATTTCCAGTATTTCAATCTTTCCCGTCTTCAGATCAACCTCAACCTCAGCAAACGTAACGCCATAAGGCACCGCATTCACCCGCGCATTATTGCTGACATCACTGGTAATCGGTTGCGCAAAGACTGTGTCATAATACGTGCTTAAGGCCACCTCGGCCAGCGGCAAAACGCTCTCTCCCGAATGCTTATAGACAACATTTTGCTCCTTTAGATCCAACGCATGAGCAGGGATATCCGTCAGCCCCCAGGCAAAGTCTAGGATCTTGGCTTTGATCTCCTCAGCCGCCTTCTTGACGGCCATCCCACTGATATAAGTTTGCCTGGAAGCATACGCCCCGGTATCAAACGGCGAAATGTCCGTATCCTGCTCAGACACGACATGCACCCTGTCGATCGGCAAGCCCAGAACTTCGGCTACCATCTGGGCAAAGACGGTATCGCTCCCCTGTCCGATCTCTGTCGCCCCAATCTGAACCTGAACGGAACCGTCTTGATTTAAGACTATACGCGCCCCCGCGATTTCCAGGCCGATCGGATGGGTTCCTGAGGCATAACTAAAGGCAGCCATCCCTAAACCACGCCGTTTATCGCCCGCCTGCTGTTGATATGCCTCTTTCTTCGCCTCCCAACGGATCAAGGCCTTACCCTTGTCGATGCATTCACGAATACCACTGCTCATGATCTTATTTTGCGACAAAGGATCCACATGTCCAATTTCAATAAGATTCTTTCGACGAATCTCTATGGGGTCGAGGTTTAGTTTCTTGGCAATATCTTCAATATGACATTCAAGAGCATAGACCATCTGAGGCGAACCATACCCTCTCATGGCACCAGCAACCGGTAAATTCGTATACACGGTTTTGGGTTCATATTTTATGGCGGGTATCGCATAAAGATAGCGAAACTTACTTCCTCCGGCACCGGCAATCGAATGTCCATGGGAAGCGTACGCCCCTGTATTCGATACAGCCTCAATGTGCATCCCCAAGATTTTCCCGTCTCTGGTTACCCCTGATTTAATCTTAAATTTAAAGTCATGCCGTCTGCGGGTATCAATCATGCATTCTTCGCGTGAATAATTCAATTTTACAGGCTGCCCCCCTACCGCCAGGGTCATGGCCGCCGTCAACGGCTCCAGGCAAGCATCCTGTTTAGCTCCAAAACCGCCTCCCACATACGGTTTGATCACTCGTATCCGGCCCCAGGGAATTCCTAAGGCTTGTCCCACAATGCGTCGAATGATATGCGGAATTTGAGTTGATGTGACAATCACAATCCGATCATGGGTATCCACATAAGCATAGGAAATATGGTTTTCCAGATGACAATGCTGAACCATACTGGTCTCGTATTCCCCTTCGACTACCGTATCAGCTGCCAGAAATGCCTCCTCCAGATTCCCCATCCGGAATCCTCGATCCGACAGAATATTGTGAGGACAATCCTCGTGAATGAGCGGTGCTCCCTCTTTCATGGCTGCTTCCGACGTAAGTAAAGCCTCCAGTTGTTCATATTCCACTTCGATCAGGCGCAGAGCCTCCTCGGCGATCAACTCATCCGTTGCGACCACGGCCGCCACAGCATCCCCGACAAAGCGAGCCTTACCGGTTAAAATCAGCCTATCCGCCTTATCCTGATGGCTTGGATCAAGATTAAAAGGATGCCCCGCTGTGGCGAATTTAATCTGAGGAACATCCTGATAAGTAAGCACTGCCTTAACGCCTGGCAATTCCTTCGCCTTCGTGGTGTCAATATGCTTCACTAAGGCGTGGGCATAAGGACTCCTCAAAACTTTGCCAACCAGCATGTCCCTTTCGAAAAAATCATCCGTATACTTAGCCTTGCCTGTTACTTTAGCCACGGCATCGATCCTTGGCACACTTTTGCCGACGATCGTATACGCCATCTTTCTCCCTCCATTCTATTGCGTATGGACGAGAGCCATTGAGCCCTATCACAAAGCGCAAGAATATCCGTATTTGTATCACTTATGCAAAAATTGTGCCGAACAACATAAAGCCTGAGTCAGCACTTATGTCAGCCCAGGCCATGCACCTTTCCTTGAATTTATTCTCCTTTCGATACAATTGTATCATTTTGAGACGAACGAACTCGTTCAAGTAAAGTTAAACATTGAATTAAAGCTTAACTAAATTAAGAATATTGTCATCCAATCCGTTGCGCGACTTCTCTGGGCCACCGGATAATTGAGTCAGGTCACCTTGTTCCTCCAGAAGATCCCTCAGAATCAAAATCCCCGTCATCATTTTAGGAAACCCAGCGCTAGGGGCCACGAGTAAAATCGCATGTTCGATCTCTTCTCGGGTACATCCACTCTTTAAAGCTTTCAAAATGTGCGTTCTCAAAGCATACGGATACTGCGATTCTGTCGATAATGCCACCTTGATCAGCCAGCGCGTCTTCGCCTCCAAAGGTCCTCCTTGGTTATGCACCAACTCCCCATATTTTTCATAAGCTTCGTAAATATCGCCATGGGCCTCTGTAAAATACCTGAGATTCTGTTCAATCGTGTCCACATTGTCAATACCATCAATGCCATTCATACCCATGTCATCTTGCACGGCTAGCCCTCCTCATCCAAAAATAAAGCTTCATAATCACAAAAATTATGTCCAAGCTATGAAGCCCTTATTCTGCTCTTCATAGGCTTGCTTCCCCAGAACCAAGATCATGTCCTGATAATAGGCTATACTGCTCCGGCGTATCCACATCCGCAAAAAAATCCGTCTCGACCGGATAGGTTGCCCACTTTGCTTTGTACCGTTGTAAAACCGTCTTCCCACCTTGTTCCCCCTCTAGTGCCAAAAGCTCTGGAACGTAGCGGCGGTGAAAAATGACCGGTGAACCTGTCACGCCGGTCATACCTGGCTCATCTGGCAGCGCTGACTCATCCGGGGATTCAAGCTTAGGTGGAGCGAGTGAATCAACCTGTGGCACCAAAAAATCCGGTTTTTCGCGCAGAAAAGTCTCAACAAGACAAAGAAGGGTATCGCTTCTTAAGCCCACCTGATCACCTGGCAGAAAGCCTATGCCCTCGACTTCGTCCGCTAACTCCTGCAAACCAATTCGGATCGTCTCTGCCAAAGGCCGGGGAACTTCATCCTCACACCAGATTCCCTGCGCTCGTTGAAATCTTTCCTGTAAAGCAACCGGTAGATAAACAGCCAACGGTTTACGGGCCACAACTTTGAGTTCTAGCCGCCGTCCATGCCCTGCTCCCCGATCCTGTAAACGCTCACTTGCCTCTAAAACCTCTTTCACAACACTGGCCAACACCGTGGAATCCTTCAAGGGAAGAGCGAGTTTATCACTTCCCATGCGCTTAGCCTGCCCTGCCGCCATCACCACCAATCGTACCATTGAATCATCCCTTCTTTCGCCTGACCTGCCGCCAAACGCAGATGAGCCGGTTTTTTCAGCTGCTTGCCCAGCATTTCGCTTTGCAGCCTCGTTTGCCCCGAGGCTTCCAGCAACTTCCCATCCGAAGACTGATTTAAAAAAACCACCCAAGACATCTGTCTATACTGCATCCAAAAAATAGGGGAAATCGATAAATACCGCCGAAAATTTCCGTGATCGAAGATTTCCCCGATAAGCTCCGGGAACCTCTCTGGACGATGAACATCTTCTGCTTCCAGCCGTCTCCCCCAGAGACTGCCATCGACCACCAAAACCACACATTCCGAAGCCTGAGGAATCTGTGGTTCCCTCTCATTCCACAACTTCAGTCTTTTTCCCTTGGCCCCATCTCCTTCGATCACCCAATACCGTTCTGCTTTGGCTTCTCTTACTCCTTCACCCGATTCAGCACGAATGGCCTGATCCATCGTATTCAGAGACGGCCCATACCATTTCCCAGTCTCCTGCTCGATCCCGCCAAACCAAAAACAAGGGTACTCCACCGTTTCTTCCGGTGCCGAATCCTGGCTTTGCCAAGGATAAAAAGATCGATCCGGAAAGACCTTAGTACTTGTTGAGGCAACCACAGGATAGCCAGCAGCCTGAATTTCTGCGCTCAGTCGTTTGACACAGGTCGTTTTTCCGCCCGCTCCAATAAACGTCACGGCCTTGGCCTGTCCGGTCATTTCCCATAGCCCGCCCTTTTGAATCGAGTTCATTTTAACCTCCATCCCTAACCCCCAAGACTCCCACTTCCATAGATGTCCCAGCCGACCGTTTAAGATTTAGTTCTACTTTTCAAACGGTCACAGGATGAATTATTTCTCGTTGATTGGGTTGATTCCTTCTTCCTCGCTAAAAAACAAGTTCGTCGCGAAACTCATCCGCGCTTCGTTCCCGATAAATACTAAAGGGATCTAATGCACTGACCCGATTAATAAATCGTTCCGAAAATGAATACGGAAAAGCACTTGAGTTGGAGTCACTGTTTCCCGTAAAATCTTCAATATAATATTCAGCCGTCACATACCCTTGCCGGCTCATAATAAGGCAAGGCGTCAAGGCTCCAGAGGATTTCTCGGCTGCGTTGAACGTTATGTTGGCTATTCATGGAGATGAAAATCGACATCAGTCCAACCAAGGATAAAATCCCTGAGGTAAAACTAAGTAAAATAGATAGTGTTCCACCCGACATTCGGCGTGTCCCCTTTCCGCTACTTAGCATTACCCCAGAGATCTGATCTCATCCGAACTGCCTCTTTGTCTGCCAGGCAAATATCATTTAATGGTTACTGCTAACCTCCGCAGTGCGGAGGCATCTCCAAAATAACCGCAACTACAAATATCTTAGAAACCTTTAATTTTTATACTTCCTGCAATTGACAAAATAAAT
>JAJZPA010000130.1 GCA_021811425.1 Bacillota bacterium
AAAACAGCCGAATAATGGTAAAGGCAGACAGCCAAATCTGCTGTCTGCCTCACCAAACACCCACGGTTCACATCGTGTCCCTATGGGAACGGCACTAAGCATCCCTTCTTTTCAGTATAGAAAACCTTCTTCGCTTACACTTGATTGATATCCTCAAGGCGGATCCATTATGGAAAAGGATTGGGGCATCAGCTCGATTTCAATTCTGTTAAAACAACCTGAACATCTGTCGTCTTGCCATTACGGAAGATCGTGACACTGACTTTATCCCCTGCCTTATATTTGAACAATTCGTGCGTTAGCTCGGAGGAATTGCGAATAGGGGTGCCGTTCACCTTGCTAATAATATCCCCGTTCTGAATTCCCGCCTTGTCAGCAGGCCCGCCTGGGCTTACCTTAGCTATATAGGCACCTTCTGGCCATCCCTGCTGGGCAGCGTATTCCGCATTATAGCGAGAATCAATGCTAACTAACAGGGCGGGGTGGCTCGCATACCCTTTCTGAATTAACTGTTGAATCGTCGGCAAGGCATCCGAGATCGGAATCGCAAAACCCATCCCTTCGAAACCAGGTTCTTGATTCTTCGCTGAATTGATACCAATCACCTGCCCGCCGTAATTCACGAGCGGACCGCCGCTGTTTCCTGGGTTAATCGCAGCATCGGTCTGAATCAGGTTAAAGCTGGATTCTCCTTGAAGATTAAGGATCCGATTCGTGGCAGAAACTACCCCGGTTGTTACGGAGCGAGCAAATTCCTGGCCCCCTGGATTCCCAATAGCCACAACAGGTTCACCTACCTGTAGTTTGGTTGAATCCCCAAATTGAACGGCTGTAAGATTCTTCGTATCACTGATCTTAATGATGGCCAAGTCAGTCCGGGAATCCCCGCCAATCGGTTTGGCCTCAAGATTCCGTCCGTCAGCCAGGCTGACGACTAGTTTTTGCGCCTGATCAATGACATGGTAGTTCGTCAAAATGTAACCGTTTTGAGCATCAATCACAAAACCAGAGCCACTTCCGACTTCACTCAAACTTCGCCCGCCCAAGAGCCCGCTGCTCATTTGGAAATTTGCAATTCCCACCACTGCCGGTCCAACCTTTTTGGCAATTTCAACCACCGGAAAATCCGTCTGTCCTGACACATTCACAGGTGGTGGGGCCCCCTGTGTCAATGTGACTGGGTTGGCTCCAGGCTGCCGATTGCCATAAAGGGAAGGACCCACGCCAATCGCCAGGATTCCGCCAAGTAAAGCGCTCACCAACGCAACGGCCATGGTCGAAAAAAAGCGTGGCCGTTTAGGGGAAGGATAATTGGGTTCATTATAAAAGCTCATAACTTTTGATACCTCCTCATCTAGTGTTCACGCAAATAAATCAGTTCATGCGGAATATGCCGGGGCGCGACACGCAAACGCAGTTCTGGATTTTCTTGAGAAACTGCAGAATGCCGGAGAATGTTGAGAACTGTGGCTAACGCTGTTTCAGGGGTGTTATTTTCCTCGCTCAGGTGAGCCAGAACAACTCTCTGGGTGTTTCCTTTCACCCATTCTACCAGTCCTTCCGCAAGTTGGCTATTCTCCAAGTGTCCGTATTTCCCACTGATCCGTTTCTTCAAGTGCCAAGGATACCTCCCTTGCCACAGGCGCTCCTTGTCATGGTTCGCTTCCACGATCAGAGCATCACACCCTTTTAGGTTCTGGTGCATCTCCTCCGTAATTATCCCGGTATCTGTAGCAATCCCTAGGGAAAGAAACCTCTGCCCCAGGACTTCACGTTCAATTCGCATGCCATAGCTTTCCCGACTATCATGGGATGTGGAAAACAATTTGACCTGGAGTCCTGCCAGCACAACCTCCGATGCGATCTCAATGTGCTGCTCTGGTTCAATCTTTCCCACGAGAGAAGCCATCTCTTCCCAAAGACCCGGAGTCGCTAGGATCGGGATTTTCAATTTACGGGCGAGCACTCCAATGCCTTTAATGTGATCCACATGTTCATGGGTAACCAGGATCCCTTTAATTTGGCTTGGAGGTACCTGAATCAAGTTCAGGTTTTCCAGCAGCCGTTTGGCACTAATGCCACAATCAATTAAGAAACTCTTTTCTCCCTCCCCAACGAGAATAGCATTCCCAGAACTTCCACTTGCGAGTGTCGCAAAATGCAAGATGTTGTCACCTTCTTGCTTCAAATTGATTATACCTAGCGTTCGTATTCTAAGCGTGATGATTTTGTGAACATCTTGTTAACATTCACCGAGTATTTATGTAATTTGATTCAGGGGGAGGGTTTTGCAGCTTGTTGTGCCTGTTGGATGAGCGCCTTCAGATCAGCGACACGCGGATTCGAGGGCTCAGCGGCCAAGGCCTGTTGCCAGAGGCGAATGGCCCCCACATTGTCCTTCTTCGCCTGAGCCAGAAATACACCATAATTATAAAGCGCATTAAAGAATTTTGGCTGTTCAATTAGGGCCTCTTGGAAACTTTTCTCGGCCAGATCGTCCTGACCGGCATAAAACGCTGCCGTGGCCATATCCACTAACACATTCAGGTCTTTCTTGGTCTTTAAGACGATCTGATACCCGGCAATGGCTTTGCCAAAATCAGTGCTTGTTTCCTCTGGAGCAATCCCCTGTGCCGAGATCGCTAAATCAAAATAAGCATTGGCAAGATCAAGCTGTAGGGCCGCATCCTCCGGACTCGCTTTCACCTGGGCCTCTAAAGTCTGCACTTGGCTCTTCTGGAGTTTGAACCGTTCCCCTGCACTGAGGGTCGGAGTTGAAGGCGGGTTGGCTGAAGATGGAGTAAAGCTGCCATAGAAATAGCCGAAAGCCGCTGTACCGATCATACTAAAGCTGACTAAGACTGCGATGATAATGGCGGCAATACGTTGAGTTTTAGGTTTCACCTGATTCCCCCCTTAGAATTTTTCAGGAGGCGCTCCTCATTTGCCTCCGACCATGCCGGGCTTGCGCAGGGCACAGCGCACATCATAGTAGGCCGTACTTTCTCCCAAGTCGGACAAACGCCCTGGGATAAGGCGGTTCACCCCTAACCCGTGCTCGATATTGCCCTCAGGGATAACCACCGCTTCCGGATATATTGCTTCCGATACCTGGACCACAGCGGTGAGTTCCCCCCAGGCAGTCTCGACCAGAACCCGCTCCCCCTGCCTGAGACAGTGCTCGGCCGCCGTTTGCGGATGAAGAAAGACCCTAAAGCCCTCATCCTCCCGAAACTGCGAATGCAGTGCTTTCCCCGGATGGGGGGTCAGGAGAAGATAGGGAAAAACGGATAGCTCGGACTCACTTTGGAGGGGAACATAATCCGCAACCCCATCCCCCAATACCTCAGCGGCCGAGGCAGAGCTTAGCTCAATCTTGCCCGAAGGCGTGAGAAACTTCCCATCCGCCCAAGCCACCTCCGGAATATAAGGTGCCCAAACAGGCCCCTCCTGCAAGCGCTCTAGCGTTATCCCTTCTGCGGCGAGCGGCTCTAAAGCGTATTTCAGCCACTCCCTGCCTGAGTATGGAAAATGCGAAGCCAAACCTAAGCGTTTGGCACATTCAGTAAAAATCTCCCATTCCGGTTTAGCTTCTCCAGGGGGATCCATGACCTTCTGCGCATATTGAAGCATCGGACTCCAGGATGTCGCGATGATATCTTCATCTTCGAAGACGGAGGCGATTGGGAGGATTAAATCCGCCTGACGCGCTGTTTCCGTCATCACCCAATCCAGAACCACTTTGAAGCGGATGCTTTGCCAGGCCTCCCGCCAACGATAAGAATCCGGCTGCTGCACCAAAGGGTTGGAACGGGTCACCACCGCGAGTTGCACAGGAGGGTCCGCCCGCAGGATATTCTCGGCAATCTGGGCATGGGGAAAGCTACGGGGATGCACACCCTCCGTGGGTAGGAGAAGGCTATTTAAACGGCCCCTGTGGTATTGATGGGCATAATGAACCCCAGCACCCGACCGCCCTACGTTCCCGCTGACAGCAGCGAGAGCGTCAATAGCCCTCACCGTATTCCCGCCATTCGTGTAGCGCTGCAACCCATAGCCCAAGAGGATCGAAACCGGCCTTTGATGGCCGAGTGTCCGCGCCAAGGCCCGCAGTGCCTCCGGAGCTACCCCTGTAATCTCTGCCGTCCTCTCAGGTGGATAGGCTTTGACCCGCTGCGCATAATCCTCCAGCCCCAAAACACGCTCCCGGACGAACGGCAGATCCAGCCATCCCTCGCTCAAGAGGACATGGGCAAGCCCCAAGGCCAAGGCCCCATCCGTCCCGGGGCGAACCTGCAGGTATTCGTCCACAAACTTCGCACTTTTGACTTTTAGCGGATTGATGGCGATCAACCTGGCGCCCTTGGCTTTGGCCTCCAGGAGAAACGGCATCAGATGAGGGTGGGTAACCACCGGATTTTTACCCCATAAAACGATCGTCTGCGCGTGAGCCAGATCTGCCCAGGAACTGCTGTACACCCCACCAAAATCCAGTTCCTGGGCCCTATAGCCGGCACCCCAGCACATGCTTCCCCGAGGTTCTGTCACTCCGCCTAAGGCTTGGAAAAACCGGCGATCCAACGCACGCAGCACTCCGTTATGCCCATAGTCATAATGATGCAGGATCCCCCAAGGCCCAACCTCAGCCAGTGTTTGGCGGATTTCCTGAGCGAAGCGAGCATAAGCCTCATCCCAGCGAATGCGCTTAAATGTCTGTCCTTCCCGGAGCAACGGAAAGTACAGACGCTCTGGGGACGAAGCCTGATTCGCTAAGGCCCGGCCCTTTTCGCAGATAAATCCCCGCGTGATTCGATTTTCTTTATCCCCGCGCACTTTCAAGCCTTGTTCCGTTGGTTCAGCCCAAAAAGCACAACTGTCTGGGCAATTCAGCGGACATGCGGAACGGACTTCCACCACAGCACAAACTCCTCTCGTTGAAACAACGTGGCTATGCTCTTACTCAATAACATTAACGGCAATGTGCACTAAACCAACCCGAGAAATTTAACAGTTAGTGAGAAATTCGCCCTCAGTTGTCACTTTTCCTGGCTCAATTTCTTTTATTTTAAGATAAAAGGCCACTTCCAAGCGTTTCTTTTGAAACTCACACCCCAGCTGGTATACGTCCGTCAACGTTCCGGTCGCCGCTGAATTCGCTGCATGGCAGCCCCCGCTGCAGGAAAAACGCGCCCAACATTCCCGACAAGCGGGCTTCGCATAAACATGGGCTGAACGAAAAGCCTCGACCAAACGGGGCTCCAAAGCCAGAGGATCCGCCGCGTAGAGAGAACCCAGTTTGTATTTTTCTTGCCCCACAAACTGATGACAAGGATAGAGATCCCCTTCTGGGGAAATAGCTACATATTCATGCCCAGCCCCACACCCGGAAAGACGCTTTGGGAGGCAGGGCCCCCGTTCAAAAGCGGTGTTGAAGTGAAAAAAGCTAAATTCCTCACCTTCGGTCCTTCGCCTGGCTATCTCCTCCCCGAGGCGGTCATAAGTCTCTTTGATCACCTCTACGTCTTCCGGTTGGAAAGCATAAGGCTCCCCCGGTGAGGCCACGACCGGTTCTAAGGAAATTCGTTGCATGCCCAAATCAAGCATATGCCTAACATCCTGGTCAAAATCCAAATTGAAATGCGTATAGGTACCCCGCACATAATAATACGTCCCAATCGCATAAGGAGAACTGTCCGGGCGCTTCTGTACAAACTTTTGGATTGACGGGACAACTTTATCATAACTTCCCCGCCCGTTAGCATAAGGGCGCATGCGGTCATGCACCTCCGACCGCCCATCCAAGCTTAAAACCACACTAATGTCTTCTTCCTCCAGAAAACTCTGAACTTCATCACCCAGGAGTACGGCATTCGTCGTGAGCGTAAACTTAATGCTCTTTCCTTTATTCGCGGCAGCCTCCTTCCCGTAGCGAACCAATTCCTTCACTACGCCGAAGTTCAAAAGCGGCTCGCCCCCAAAAAAGTCCACCTCACAGTGTGAACGGTGCCCAGAGGCTTCGAGGACAAAATCAATCCCCCGTTTCCCCGTCTCAAAATCCATCAGCTTGCGATTTCCCCCAAAAGCTCCGGTTCCGGCAAAACAATACTCACAGCGCAGATTGCAATCATGGGCGACATGCAGGCAAATCGCTTTGACCAGAGGCTTCGAAGGATAAACCGGACCCCTTGGTTCCGCTTCTGGGGAAAAAAGGATCCCCTCCTGTTGCAAACTCCCTAATTCGCTTAAAATATCTTCTACCTCAGAGGGGGGAAGTCTTGGAGTTGATGCCGTTGCGGATGTTAAGTTTAAAATTTGATCCACGACTTCCCGTTTGAATTCTAAACCGTGTTCTTCTATCTTTAATAGTGCCTTTAGAACCCTGTAAGCCGTTTCGTCCACAACGTGTAACGAACCTGAGTTAACATCATAAGCGATAAATTCGTCTCCCTGCCTAAAAACATGAATGTTCTTTTGCAAATTATAACCCAATAAATCCAGCATACAAATCCTCTCTTTCATCACAGCACTGTCAACGCCAACAGAAATAGAACCCAACCCCAATAGGGTGGGTTCTGAATTCTAGGTTCAAGAACATGACGCCAACGCTTTGGAAATAGGTCTGAGCTATTTCACGCAAACTTGATTCCCCACCGTACACGATGTCTTACAAGCCGATTGGCAAGACGTTTGGCAGTTGCCGCATCCTCCGGTTTTCAAAGTCGCGCTTAAGTTCATCTTTACAACAGTTTGAATGTGACTCATAGTCGTGGTCATTCAAACATCCCCTCCTTCAGTCCCTTCAATTTGTCACTGAAACACAGGGAGATTATATCATGGGGACGCGTGGAAAATAAAGTGTTTGAAAAATAAAACCTGATCAAGAGTGGCAACGGAGTGGCCAAGAGTGGTAATATAAGGCTGAGAGATGGAGCATCTCCACCGACTGGAACGGGAACGCTGGGAACGCTGGAAAACTGATAACGATAACCAAGAGAAAGGGGCATAATTGTGAGTGACACTGAATTTCAACGGCTCATTTTAGAAAAACTTGCTACTATGGAACAAAACATAGCAACCAAGAAAGATTTGTTGCATTTAGAAACGAAAATGGATACTTTGGAACAAAACATGACTCAACTCCGTGAATCACAAGCACGTATGGAACATGACCTTACTGAAAAAATTACCGCACCTTTTGATGCTCGGGAAGTTCAGAAAGACATTAATGATCGCATCCTTGGAACTCTGGGACGCCTTGAAGCAAAAATTGATGTATTGCAGATGGAAACCGCTCACATTCGCAGGATTAAGTGAACTCGTTCAGCTAAAGCTGAACATCGAGATTTGGTGGGGGAGTCTCACGATTGGATAAATCCTATGCTACAATCAACCGGTCTTTTTCTTTACAAAATACCGGTTGTCGTCAAATTGTCGTCATGTCAAGGAACTTAAACCTCTTGAGTAAAACAAAAAACGCCGCAAACCCTTGCAGCGCCTACATTTCATCTGGAGCGGATGACGAGATTCGAACTCGCGATCCTCGGCTTGGGAAGCCAATGCTCTACCGCTGAGCCACATCCGCATGAGCCATTAAAAAGCTCCATTTCCAACGACACTATATAGTCTATTATACAAGTTTTAAAAAGTCAAGACCCTTCGAAGCACTTGAAGCACTTTTCTTTGAAGCGACTACTTTTCCCACTTTTTGAAGCAAACCCTTCCGTAACCAACCCCGGGAGGGATCATCCTCATGGTGCCTCAGGAGAATCGAACCGCCGACACGAGGATTTTCAATCCTCAAAAATCCCGCCCCGCACGATAGTCTGCTCCCGGCTCGGACCGACTGCAACAAGCGTCACAGGAACTTCCGTCAACTGCTCAAGCCGCTTAATATAGTTTTGCGCATTCATAGGCAAATCCTCAAAACGGCGGACCGATGACAGCTCCTCGCTCCAACCCGGAAGTTCCTCGTAAACTGGCTCACATTGGCGAAAGACCTTTTGGCTCTGCGGAAATTCATAAAGCACTTCGCCCCCAACCCGATAGCCCACACAAATCTTGACATACTCAAGCCCTGTCAGAACATCGAGCTTAGTTATCGCAAAATCAGAAATTCCACTGACCCTCACAGCATAGCGGGCGATCACCGCATCGAACCAGCCACAGCGGCGAGCCCTCCCAGTGGTCGTGCCAAATTCATGCCCCGTGGCCCGGATCTGCTCTCCGGTCTCATCCAGAAGTTCCGTCGGAAAAGGCCCTTCGCCAACCCTAGTGGTATACGCCTTCGCCACCCCGACGACCCGGTTGATGCGGGTTGGACCTACACCGGCTCCGACACACGCTCCTCCAGCAATCGGATGGGAAGATGTCACATAGGGATAGGTGCCATGATCCAGATCCAGCAGCGTCCCTTGAGCACCCTCAAACAGAACTTTTTGACCGGCCTGGAGCGTTTGATTAATTGCCAAGGAACTATCTGTCACCAAGGGACGAAGCTGCTCCCCATATTTCAGGTATTCTTCATAGATGGGTTGAAATTCCAAAGGCTTAGCATTGAAGACTTTTGTCAACAAAATGTTTTTTTCCTGAAGGTTACGGCGCAGTTTTGATTCGAACTCCTCAGGATCCAATAAATCGCTCACCCGAATCCCAATCCGTGCCGCTTTATCCATATAGCAAGGGCCAATCCCCCGTTTCGTTGTCCCGATCTTACTTTCGCCCCGCGCCTCTTCCTCCAAACCGTCCAACAGGCGATGATAGGGCATAATAACTTGCGCATTGCTGCTGATGAGAAGTTTACCTGTCTCAACTTGGCGTTCGGTCAGGTAAGCCAGTTCTTCCAGCAATACGGCAGGATCAACCACCACGCCGTTCCCGATCACACAGGTCTTTTCTGGATAAAGAATGCCTGAGGGAATAAGATGCAGCTTAAATTCCCTACCGCGGGCCACCACGGTGTGACCCGCATTGTTGCCCCCCTGGTAACGCACGACCATATCGGCTGATTCCGCTAGAAAGTCGGTAATTTTGCCCTTTCCTTCGTCACCCCACTGAGCGCCGATTAATACCA
>JAJZPA010000131.1 GCA_021811425.1 Bacillota bacterium
GATCTTCAACAACCGATAATTCTCCTTTGGCACTCTACGTATCTCCCAAGTATTCCTCCTAAACCCGAGTTCACCTATTTTACGCCACACCTGCCCCAGCTGACCCACCACACCACCGTGGGAGGGGTGTTTGCGGCATGACCGCCAACCCGTCATATACCCATACGAAGCTGTTTACCAAGAACGCCACCCCGGCGGTATTCGCCCAGATATGTGCATCAAGCACAGTTCTGAGGCGAGGGGCGTGAAAGGGTTTAGGGTACGGCTACGCCGGATAGAATGTGTGAGCTGTGTGAACACAATCACCTAATATCTAGGCAATTTACTTTGCTCAAAGTAATAATTCTCTACCCCTTTTTCCTTCATCCTATTATTTCTTTGAATCCATCTTTCTCTAAGCTTCCCTTCGAATTGTTTGTCACATGGAAACTCTTCACATTCAAAACAGAAATCTATATTACGCTCTCTACCACAGGTTTTTGCATCACAATCAATTGGACATTTAACATTGTCGCTCCTGCAGCCTCCACAAGACCCTTGGACAAAATGGCCAAGAATTTGAACGAATTCAGGATATCCTTTAAAAATCGGGTTGCCTTCTGCTTTCATCTTCGCTAGTCTTTCGTAACCGTTTAGTAACTCGGATAATTTCAAGCTTAAACTCTTGATCTCACCGTTTTCATAATCTGCACACCTTGAACAATCCAATCCACAAACAGACAACTTACTAATGGCTTCACTATTTTCCATTTATAATCCCCCACTTAAAAAATAGTACCCCGGACAACCAAGATGTAACCCAATATTATCTTCCTTTTATAACATCAACCATACTTCGTTTGGACTGACAAAATAATCCTTTTACATCTTCTCTAAACTGTTCGTTAGTTACATGAGCCTCATGGGTTCCGACAATGATCTCGATATTTGGGAAGTGTTCTTCCAACAGTGCTTTGTATTTGCCTTTAAAAGGACATAGAACGTCCATACAGTATGTAAAGTGAATAGCATCTAGCCGAAACTCCGTTAAGGCTCGAATCCTGCCCAGTAATTTATCAGGCCCAGCTAAGGTAGGGCATCCTGAACAGTTGATAATTCCGACCAAGTCTAGCTTTTCTTCACTGGGATAACGCGCAAATGCCCCTTTTCTCTTTCTCAAATCGTGGAGACAACTGACCGATGAACACCCCAAATCCTGGGTCGCGTTTGAACATGTTAAAATCCCTATTCTTGCCACAATGGCTCACTCCCCACTTCATACCCGATCGCCCCCAATCGCTGCTTAATCTCTTCCTCCAGCTTATAGGACTTAGCAAACATCTCCGCGAGATCGCTTGTCAGCCTTGTCATCTTTTCCTCAAAGGGCTCTCCGTCATCCTCCTGCTCTTCGATGCCTACATAGCGGCCTGGTGTTAGAATGTACTCATGCCCTCTGACCTCTTTAAGGTTTGCTGACTTACAGAAACCCCCTATATCTTCACAATCTAATAAATCATGCCATTTGTGGTAAGTATCGTAGATTCGCTTGATTTCCTCATCCGATAACTCCCGATGCTTGCGCGTGACCAATGTTCCACTCTTCCTAAACAACCGACAATCAACGTGGGAGGGGATTTGATGCATGAAGATATAAGTAACCACCATTGTTACAGGTGATAGTGGCTAAATGATATGAACAGATATTATTCCCCTTCCATAAATATTTCTGCACATTATGTACATTCTATACATATTGGACATATATATGGTATTATGGAGGTGGGAGGAATGACCATGTTATCTGAAATCCAATTTACCGAAGCCCGTAACCAATT
Organism: Bacillota bacterium; assembly: GCA_021811425.1. Classification (GTDB taxonomy): domain Bacteria; phylum Bacillota; class Desulfitobacteriia; order Desulfitobacteriales; family Desulfitobacteriaceae; genus JAJZPA01. The sequence goes on from JAJZPA010000131.1 coordinate 1,815, forward strand.
CTCCGCAATATACGATACCGTGTTTAATACCTTTAATCCTACTATTATTAAGCGTAAGCAAACCGAGGAAATCGCTCTACTTAGAGTTGATCTTCTTAAGATGGTGTTATCTAAGTTCACATTTAATCCTGAACTTTTGCTTGAAGAGGATGGTTCCTTTACTCTGGCCCTTGACCAACTCGAACTATATACGAATAGCAACTCTTTGGATAATGCTACGCTGGATTTAATTCAAGACCTTAAAACATATGCTCAAGATTATAGTGCACGGCCCCAATTATTTCTTCAAGCCCCTAACCGCAAATCACATTTCCCCTATGTGCTGCGAGTTCTGCTCTGTGAAAATGACGAAGAAATTCGTGGATTACTGGAGTTCAGTGATGCCTCCTAGGTTTGGGGAATTAAAACGCTACTGTGATAAGAACGGTTGGATAATGATCCGCGATACAGATCATTGGTATTATGAGAAAATGCTAGTTGACGGCACTGTACTTCGAACTAAAGTTAGCCATTCCGTCAGTCAAGAGATCCCCTCAAGATTATGGGATAGAATACTCAAAAAACAACTCCAAATTTCCGAACAGGAATTTCGCAAAGGAATCTGACCTCTCTGACATTTTTCAGGCAGGTAAATAAATCTCATCTCGGAGCCTATCCTTAAAGTTTTGCGTATGGATGCACTTTTGTCACCCTCTACTTCCCCACTAAGGCAGGTATTATATCCGAGGACTTCAAGCTGGAGTTCAAGGAAAATGCTATTTGATCATGCTTTTACCCATAAGGTATTTATCGACTTCCCGCGCACTGAGCTTTCCTTCTTGGATAGCCCAGACAACCAAACTCTGCCCTCGTCTCATGTCGCCTGCAGTGAATACCTTCTCCACATTGGTCTCGAAAACCTCGTATTCTGCTTTCACATTGCTCCTGAAATCTCTCTCAAGCTCAAGCTCATTCGGAATCGTATCTTCCGGGCCTAAAAATCCCATAGCAAGCAGCACAAGATCGGCAAGCCACACTTTTTCGCTGCCCGGAACTTCCCGAGGAATCATTCTTCCGGAGGCATCCTTAACCCAGGATATTTCTACGGTGTGAACCTCCTTAACCTCACCCTTCTCATTGCCCACAATCTTCTTCGTGGAGATGAGGTAGTTTCTCGGATCCTTTCCATAGAGGCTTATGGCCTCTTCCTGGCCGTAGTCCACTTTGAGCTTCTTCGGCCATTCCGGCCAGGGATTAGACGCTTCAATGCGCTTTGCGGGCGGCTCGGGCATGATTTCAAACTGGTAAACGCTCTCGCAGCCATGTCTTATGGAGGTGGCGACACAGTCCGTTCCCGTGTCCCCTCCGCCGATAATGATGACATGCTTGCCTTGAGCGCTGATATAGTTGCCGTCCCGGAGCTTGGAATCCAGGAGACTTTTCGTATTGAGCTTCAGGAAGTCCACCGCAAAGTGAACCCCCTTAAGTTCTTTTCCTTCAACCTCAAGTCCCCGCGCCTTTGTTGCACCTGCACACAACACAACCGCATCATAGCGATCGACCAACTCCTGAGCACGGATATCAAGGCCCACCTCTGTATTCAACACGAATTGGATTCCGGAGGCCTTCATAAGCTCGATACGCCTGGTCACGAATCGCTTTTCGAGCTTCATGTTGGGAATCCCATACATCATCAGTCCGCCGGCTCTGTCGTTTCTTTCGTACACCGTCACCTCATGCCCCACTGCATTTAAATAATAGGCTGCTGACAATCCTGAGGGGCCTGAACCGACAACCGCGATTTTCTTACCTGTTGCTGATGTATTTTTCGGTGCGACCCAACCTTCGGCAAATGCTTTCTCAATGATCTCATATTCAAGACTATTGATGGTAACCGACTCCATGATATAGCCTTCTGTGCAGGATCCTTCACACGGTGCAGGACAAACTCTTCCTGTAAATTCCGGGAAAGGGTTCGTTCGAATCAGCCTTCTGTAAGCTTCCTGCCACTGTCCCTTATAAACCAATTCATTCCATTCCGGAATGAGATTGTGTACCGGACATCCCGCTGCCATGCCGTTTAACAGCACACCGCTATGGCAGAAAGGGATCCCGCAGTTCATGCATCTCGCACCTTGAATTTTTACGACCTCAGGATCTTGGGGAAGCCTTAGTTCATTCCAGTCTTTGATTCGTTCTTCCGAAGATCGTTTTTGCGGATTTATTCTTTCATACTCTAAAAATCCAGTCACTTTTCCCATTGCAAGTCCCACCTTAATTTCCTAAAGTCTAATTTTTAAAATTCTCTTCGAACGCGGCCATCAAGGCTTCTTCGCCGCTGAAGCCCGCCTTATGAGCCCTATCAATGTTGGCAAGCATCCGTTTGTAATCTTTAGGTATGACCTTGGTGAATCTCAGGGCATAGCTTTTCCAGTCATTTAGAACCTTCTGTCCCTGAGGACTGCCGGTATGCTCAACATGTTTTGCAATCATGTCCTTGATTTCCTTCAATTCTTCTTCAGATTCGATCGTTTCCAGCAACACCATGGACTTGTTGCAATATATCTCGTCAAAATCCAGAATATACGCCATACCACCCGACATTCCGGCCGCAAAGTTTCTTCCTGTTTTACCCAAGATAACGACTTTACCGCCTGTCATATATTCACAGCCATGGTCACCCACACCTTCAACAACCGCTTTAACGCCGCTATTTCTGACGCAGAACCTTTCCCCGGCGATCCCGTTGATATAAGCTTCTCCTGAAGTTGCCCCGTAAAAGGCGACATTGCCGATCAAGATATTCTTCTCCGGCTCAAAGTCAGCAGTTTTGGGAGGATACACTACAATTTTACCACCGGAAAGGCCTTTTCCGATATAGTCGTTGGAGTCTCCCTCCAATGCCAGAGATATTCCTTGCGGTGCAAATGCTCCAAAGCTCTGTCCGGCTGAGCCGACAAAAGTTAGCTTTATGGTATCCTCGGGAAGTCCATCTTCGCCAAAGCGCTTGGAAATTTCGCTGCCGATAATGGTTCCGACAACCCTGTTGACATTATTGATCTTCAGTTTAGCCCTAATGGATTTTCGGTTTTCTAAGGCCGGTTTACACATCCTGAGCAGCTTTTTCATATCCAGGGATTCTTCCAGCCTATGCTTCTGCGCCTGCGTATTGAAGCGACCGACATCGGCGCCGGCATACGGTTGATACAGAATCCGGGATAGATCCAGATGTGTCGCCTTCCAATGCTTAATATTCTCTTTGGTTTTAAGTTTGTCTGTCCGTCCCACCATTTCAGTGATGGTCCTAAAGCCCATTTTGGCCATAATTTCACGCATTTCCTGAGCAACGAATCTCATAAAATTCTCAACATACTCAGGTTTACCAGCAAAATTCTTCCTTAAATTTTGGTCCTGAGTGGCTATTCCTACCGGACAGGTGTTAAGGTTACAGACCCTCATCATGACACATCCCAAGGCAATCAGCGGGGTTGTTGCAAAGCCGAATTCTTCGGCCCCCAGCATTGCCGCAATGACAACATCTCTTCCCGATAACAGCTTGCCGTCCGTTTCCAGAATCACCCTGTCGCGCAACTTGTTGAGAACCAAAGTCTGATGCGTTTCAGCCAGTCCCAGCTCCCACGGAAGTCCTGCGTTCCGAATACTCGTCCTTGGGGACGCTCCGGTTCCTCCGTCGTAGCCGCTAATCAGGATCACGTCTGCTTTTCCTTTGGCCACTCCGGCTGCGATCGTCCCCACACCGACTTCAGAAACCAGTTTGACATTAATCCGCGCCTGCCTGTTGGCATTTTTCAGGTCGTGGATCAACTCAGCCAGATCTTCAATCGAATAGATATCATGATGCGGCGGGGGAGAAATGAGATCGACGCCCGGAGTTGAATGCCTTACCTTGGCAATTTCCGGATAAACCTTGCGTCCCGGAAGCTGGCCGCCTTCACCGGGTTTTGCCCCCTGCGCCATTTTGATCTGGATCTCTTTGGCATTCACCAGGTAATTGCTGGTCACACCGAAACGGCCTGAGGCAACCTGCTTAATGGCACTGTTTTTAGTGTCTCCGTTGGCCATGACCTTGAATCTGTCGATATCCTCTCCGCCTTCACCCGTGTTGCTCTTGCCGCCCAATCGATTCATGGCGATAGCCAGCGTTTCGTGAGCTTCCTTACTGATCGAGCCATAGGACATGGCCCCGGTCTTAAACCTGCGGACGATGGAATCAACCGGTTCCACATCTTCAATAGGAATCGTATCCCCTGGATTGGACTTGAAATCAAGCAGATGCCTGAAGGTATAGATTTGTCCCTCATTGATCGTTTTGGAGAAATCTTTATAAAGCGAATAATCCCCTTCCCGGCAGGCCTTCTGCAACATATAAATGGTTTCTGGATTGTAAAGATGAATTTCCCCATCATCCTTGCACTGGAAATAGCCGCCAACTTCCAGGGTGTCCGCATACGGTGAATTTTCCTGATAGGCGCTTTCATGCCGCATTTGACTTTCTACGATAATTTCCTCAAGCCCAATCCCTTCCACTCGTGAGGGTGTCATCGTAAAATACTTGTCGATCAGACCCTTTTTGAGCCCAACCGCCTCAAAGATCTGAGAGCCGTGGTAGCTTCGCATGGTCGAAATGCCCATTTTAGTCAGAACTTTAAGAATGCCTTTGACAGAAGCCTTGATGAAGTTCTTTTGACCCTCTTCCTCACTCTGTCCGTCCAGCAGTCCTTTTGCGGCAAGATCCTTAATGGTTTCATAAGCTAAATAAGGATTAATAGCCGTGACGCCATACCCGATGAGCGTACAGAAATGGTGCACTTCCCTTGGTTCTCCGGATTCCAGGACAAGTCCGATATTGGTCCTAATCTCTTTTCTGATCAGGTGCTGGTGCAGCCCTGCCGACGCCAAAAGGGCAGGAATAGGCGCAAGCTTCTCATTGACACCCCGGTCAGAAAGGATAATGATATTCGCTCCTTCGTGAATTGCTTTATCAGCTTCCCTATAGATTCGATCTAAAACCCTTTCCACGGATCGCGCCCCCTCTGAGGCTTTATACAGAATAGAAAGGGTCGCTGTTTTAAACTTGTTATGATTGAGATGTTTAATCGTATTGAGCTGATCATTGGTTAGGATCGGATGTTCCAAGAAGAGACTGGCTGAATTTCTTTGATCGGGATCCAGAAGATTTCCGGTATCCCCAAGGAGTATGCTGCTTGACGTAATGATGTCTTCTCTGATGCCGTCGATCGGAGGATTGGTGACTTGGGCGAAAAGCTGCTTAAAATAAAGGTAAAGCATCTGGGGTTTCTCAGATAATACGGCCAGCGGTGAATCCATACCCATCGCTCCAACGGGATCAACACCTTGTATCACCATGGGCTGTATGGTTTTCGTTAGATCCTCGAACGTATAGCCAAAGGCTTTTTGCAGTTGAACAAGATCTTGCGTTCCTTTCGCATCTTGCGCTTTCTCGAGCGGCAAGTCGCTTAGTCTGACGATATGCCGTTTGTTCCATTCTGCATAAGGATGCATCACCGCTACACTATGCTTGATTTCTTCATCAGAAATGATTCGCTTCGCTTCAGTATCGACCAGTAACATTTTACCCGGTTCCAGCCTGCCTTTATATTTTACGTTTTCAGGCTTAATGTCGATGACGCCAACTTCGGAAGCCAGGACAACTTTGTCATCTTTGGTTACATAATACCTGGAAGGCCGGAGTCCGTTTCTGTCCAGTACTCCGCCGATGACCACACCGTCCGTGAACGCCATGGCCGCCGGACCATCCCAAGGCTCCATTAAGAAGTCATGGAATCGGTAGAAGTCCTTCTTTTCCTGCGTCATCAGCTCATTCTTTTCCCAGGGCTCTGGGATCATCATCATCACAGCATGAGGGATCGACCTTCCCGTAAGGTGTAAGAATTCCAGGCTATTGTCAAACATCGCCGAGTCACTGCCTGATTCATCGACGATAGGGTAGACTTTTGAGAGATCCGCAAAAAGCGGTGAATCGATGCATTTCTGTCTCGCCTTCATCCAATTAACGTTACCTCTAATGGTATTGATTTCGCCGTTGTGCACAATATAGCGGTTGGGGTGTGCTCTCTCCCAGCTGGGGAAGGTGTTGGTGCTGAACCTTGAATGAACCATGGCCAGCGCCGAGGCAAAATCAAGATCGGCAAGGTCAAGGTAGAAATTTCTAAGTTGCTGTGCTGTAAGCATGCCTTTATAGACGATGGTTTTTGAAGAAAGGCTGGCAACATAGAAAGTACCTCCTTTGTCCTCACACATCGGCACAATGACTTTTTCCGCTCTTTTTCGGATGCTATAAAGCTTTCTTTCAAAATCCATCCCAGCCGCTATACCGGCAGCCTTGCCGATAAAGACCTGGATGAATCTGGGCATTACCGCTTTGGCACCTTCGCCGGGTATCGTCTTATCGGCCGGGACTTCCCGCCAGCCCAGGATCGCTTGCCCTTCCTCCTGAACGATTTTTTCGAAGGTTTCCATCTGCGTCTTTCTGAAATCATCATACCTGTGGGCAAATATCATCCCTACGCCATAGCTGCCTTTTTCCGGCAAAGCAAAACCCAGCACATCACATTCCCTTTTGAAGAAATCGTGAGGGATCTGAATCAGTATTCCGGCACCGTCGCCTGTATTTTCATCGGCTCCGCTTGCCCCTCTGTGGCTTAAGTTTTCCAGTACCGTTAAGGCTTCATCGATAATATCATGAGACTTCTCCCCCTTGATATTAACAACAAATCCCATACCGCACGCATCGTGTTCTAAGACCGGATCATAAAGACCCTGTTTCTTTGCTAAACCATAACTTTGCATAATACCCACCCTTTATTGGAGTCTACAAATCATCTATGTCAAGAATTATAACAGAAATAATTAAGTTGAATACCGATTTTACGACGTTATTATGTATTCATTAGCGAATCACAATGCTCAGGATGACAAAGTTCTTATTATTACACTCGGACAATCCTTCCTTTTACTTGTCTTGCTACTTTAACTTGCCTTTTTTAGTTTAACCAAGTAAAATTAGATGCAGGAGAAATTCTGAATTTCGGAGAGGAAGAATATTATGCCCAATTTTGTACAAAAAAAATCGTTTGGTATTGTTCAAATGAAGAAAAAAGCAGCTCTTACGATACCTAAAGAAGTTCGCCAAGTGTTACGTTTAGCAGATGAGGGCGAAATCTTTGAAATGAGTA
>JAJZPA010000132.1 GCA_021811425.1 Bacillota bacterium
AGCGGCTCAGGGACGGGCACAAGGGTAGCGTTCGTAGGAAGCGGAAATGGCCACGCTTGGAGCTGCCGCCCCAGCCGCCGTTGCGTCGAACGCCCAGAGAGGTTTTTTTTGGTCGGAAACGAAGATTGACACTTAGGGATAGCCTTGGCCAGGTGGCCGCAGAAAGCATCTCTCCCTATCCTCCAGGGATTCCGATCATTGTTATGGGAGAAGTGATTACGCCCGAGGTTTTAGAAACCCTGCAAAACAGTGGGGTGCAGTGGCAAGGTTGGGAAGGGTATGCGGATCAATGGATTTGGGTGCTCGATGAGGGGTAGGGGAAGATGGCACATGCATTCATTAAGCCTTTAGAGAAAGCCGCACAGGCTGGAAGGCTGGCTCACTTGCTCATTTTTCATGGCGGCAGTGGGATCGAGAGAACTAAGACCGCGCTGAGGCTGGCTCAAGTGCTGAATTGTACGGCTGGCGCAGGGGAAAGGCCTTGCCAGGAGTGTGTGTCCTGCCGCAAGGTTCTTTCCGGAAATCATCCGGATGTGTCTGTGTTGAAGCCGTCCAAGGCTTCGATTGGAATTGAAGAGATGCGTCATTGGCAGGAAAAAATATACCGTAAACACTACGAAGGGATGTATAAGGTTTTTTCTCTTGAAGAAGTGGAGCGGTTGACGCTCCCAGCCGCCAACGCTTTGCTAAAGGTGGCTGAAGAGCCGCCGGAACGCACCATCATCATCCTGAGCGCGCAAAATATAGAGGGGATCTTGCCGACGCTTCGCAGCCGATCGCAGGCGATCTATTTTCCACCTCCAAAGTATGAAGTTTGGCTGGCCCACTTGGAAACATTGAGTTCGAACGCCTTGCCCGAAGAGGCGTTTCGCTTGGGTGGTGGTTCAGCGGAATTGGCGGAAAAAATTCTCGGGCTAGGGGTCAGCCCAGTCCGAACATGGGTCGAGAACTACTGGGCAGCGCTTGAACAAAAGGATTTTTCCCAGCTATTCCCTCTGTTTCCCGTGGAGAAAGCAGAGGCGTTGGTGTTCTTAGAGGTTTTGGCGGTCAAGCTGCGCAACGAAGATCCCAAAACCCATGCCGTGGCTTTGCTTAAGATAGGGAAAGCGATTGAGAACATTGAACATAATGCAACTGCGCGTTTGGCTTTGGAAGTGCTGGCCGTGCAATTATTCCGATAAGGAGGAACGTGTGTGATTGAGGTGGTGGGAGTCCGCTTTAAACAAGCAGGTAAAATTTATTATTTTGCCCCGGGCGATTTGAGCCTGGCCACAGCGGATCGAGTGATTGTGGAAACTGCCCGAGGGGTTGAATTTGGCGAAATTGTGATTCCATCCCGGGAGGTTCGGGATGATGACGTGGTTCTGCCGCTTAAGCAGGTGATTCGCAGGGCTACGCCAGAGGATAAACACGTGCTTGATACCAACAAGGCTAAGGAGAAAGATGCATTTCAAATCTGCCTCCAGAAAATCGCCGATCATCACCTGCCGATGAAGCTTGTGGATGTTGAGTACACCTTTGACGGCAATAAAATCATCTTCTCCTTTACAGCGGAAGGGAGGGTTGATTTTCGTGAACTGGTCAAAGATCTGGCCGCTGTGTTTCGTACGCGCATTGAACTGAGGCAGATCGGGGTCAGAGACGAAGCGAAGATGCTGGGCGGAGTTGGTTCCTGTGGGAGAGTGCTGTGCTGTGCCTCCTTTTTGGGGGACTTCGAACCGGTGTCCATTCGCATGGCGAAGGATCAAAAGCTCTCCCTGAATCCAACGAAGATTTCGGGCATTTGCGGGCGTCTGATGTGCTGTCTGAAGTACGAGAACGAATGCTATGGCTGTGAAGATAAGGAAGATGCTAAGAAACCGTTCCCGACTGAGGATACCTATGATATACCTGAAGAAGAGGGCATGGAGGTTCAGACGCCGAAGGCTGCTCCAGTCAGTCAGCAGGTTGAAAAACGAGAGTCGGCCGCTGTTTCGGCGCTGGCCCCCACGGGAAAGGCACCAGCTCACCGCAGAGGGGAAAGACCCAAGGGAAAGAGTGAGCGGGCATGAGTCAATTGACGCAGGCCATTGTCGAGGTTCTGGAGCGGCTTAAGTCACTGACAGAAGAGATGGAACGGCTAAAACGATATGTTACGGCTTTAGAGGAAGAGAATATCCGCTTGAAGCGGGAACTCTGTGCGATACCAGAGCAAGAGACCGAGCGGGTGCAGCAGAATGCTGAGCGGTTACAGGGCGTCGGGCACGAAAATCTGGCCAAGCTCTATCAGGAAGGATTTCATGTCTGCCATCTTCATTTTGGCCAGCCTTTAGAGGCGGGGGATTGTCTGTTTTGCACGGCTTTCTTAAGGAAGGATTGAACTGAGGATGTTGGAGAAGGGAACACTCTATGTTTGCGCGACACCCATCGGCAATTTAGGGGACATCACATTGAGGGTGCTGGATACCCTGCGCGAGGTAGACTTGATCGCCGCAGAGGATACCCGCCACTCCCGCAAGCTCTTGGAACATTACCAGATCAAGACTCCGCTCACGAGTTATCATGAACATAACGAAAAGGGGAAAACGCAGGCGTTGCTTAGGAGGCTAAAAGAAGGGGACAGCATTGCCTTGATCTCCGATGCCGGGATGCCGGGGATCTCGGATCCGGGAGCAGAGATTATGAGAGCCTGTTTGGAAGACGAGGTTAAAGTGGATGTGCTGCCCGGTCCTAATGCAGCCTTAACTGCGCTTTTGCTTTCGGGGCTTCCAGCCGAACCCTTCGTCTTTCACGGCTTTTTGCCCGCGGCCGGGGGAGATAGGCGGCGCAGGTTGGAAAACTTGGCCAAGCTCCCATTTACCCAGGTTTTTTACGAAGCACCCCATCGTTTGACGGAAGTTCTGCAAGATATGAGTGCTATCTTGGGCGCGCGGCAGGCAGCCGTCGTGCGGGAAATAACCAAATTGCACCAGAGTGTGCATAGGGGGCTTTTGCCTGCTCTTGAGGAGGAATTTTCCCTGCAGCCAGCCAAAGGGGAATGCTGTGTGGTGATAGCTCCCTATTCAGAAGAAAAAGAACAGGGAAGTTCAGAGGATTGGGTGAGGGAGGTTCATGTTCGCTTGGCCTTAGGGGTTCCTCCTCAGGAGGCGATGAAGGAAGTGGCCAAGGTGTTCGGGGTTGCGAAACGGGAGGTTTATCAGGCGGTTCTCAAGTACAGGGAGTGATTAGGATCGTTAGGTAAAAAAAGAAGGCCCTTAAGTAAGGCCTTCGAGATTCTTTGGCTGAGGCGATGAAAATTATGTAACCCTCAGGCGGCTTAGACGGCTTCCGTATCAGCGCTTCCTGCTGTAAGTCCTACGGTCTCGCCCATGGCTGCAGCGCATTCCCGGCAGACATTTTTGCCCCGGAAGATTTGCACATCGCTGGCATTACCACAAAACACACAAGCCGGCTCATACTTTTTAAGGATAATCTTCTCTTGATCGACATAGATTTCCAAAGCGTCCTTTTCCTCGATCCCCAGAGTTCTCCTTAGTTCGATGGGGAGCACGACACGACCCAGTTCGTCTACTTTTCTCACGATCCCAGTTGATTTCATCATCTTACTACACTCCTCCGCAACAAGTTTCGACATAAATTTACACCCTTATGATACCAATGGTTCCATTAAAAGTCAACCTTTTTTTGGGGTTAGACAGAAAATTTTTGTATAAGTTTTGGGTATTGGTGGGTATAATTGAGTATTCAGAGAGATTAAAAAGGGGATGCAGCGATGAAATACTACATAACGACACCGATTTTTTATCCAAATTCGAGTCCCCACATCGGAACGGCTTATACGACCATTGCGGCGGACGCCTTGGCACGTTACCATCGGATGAACGGAGATGATGTCTTCTTTTTAACCGGTACGGATGAAAATGCCCAGAAGATAGTACGTACCGCTGAGAGCCAACATGTGGCTCCGAAAGAATATGTCGATAGGGTTGTGGAAAAATTTAAAGCCCTGTGGGAAGCACTAGACATTTCTTATGATGATTTTATTCGTACGACCGAGGAGCGGCATCACCAGGTGGTACAAGCCATCTTTACCAAACTCTATGAACAGGGAGATATTTATAAATCTGAATATGAGGGCTGGTACTGCACACCCTGTGAGACCTTTTGGACCGAGAACAAGCTCGTCAATGGGCGTTGCCCGAATCCTGACTGCGGGCGCGAAGTCGAGTTATTAAAGGAAGAAAGTTACTTTTTCCGCCTTTCAAAATATCAGGACAAATTACTAGAACATATTCAACGTCACCCCGAATTCATTCAGCCTTCGTCCCGGCGGAATGAAATGATCCGCTTCATTGAAGGAGGGCTCGAAGATCTCTGTGTTTCCAGAACGACATTCCAATGGGGCATTCAAGTCCCGTTCAACCCCAGGCATGTCGTTTATGTTTGGCTGGATGCCTTAATCAATTATATTTCGGCCCTGGGTTATCCGGATGGAGAAAAATACCAGAGGTACTGGCCGGCAAATGTACATTTGATGGGCAAGGATATTGTCCGCTTCCATGCGGTTATTTGGCCCATCGTCCTTTTAGCACTTGATATTCCACTGCCGCAAGTGGTTTATGGGCATGGCTGGTTTTTAGGGAAAGAAGGCGGCAAGATTTCCAAATCCCGAGGAAATGTTCAGGATTCCTTTGAACTCATCCGGCGCTATGGCTCGGATGCGATCCGCTATTTCCTCCTACGGGAGATGCAGGTCGGACAAGATGGAACCTATGCTGAAGATAATCTTGTTGAACGGATTAACAGCGATTTGGCGAACGACTTTGGGAATTTTATTTCCCGGAGTTTGGCCATGATCGTGAAGTACCGTAAAGGGATCCTTCCGGATCCGGGTGTGGACACCCCGTTAGAGGCTGAACTAAAGTCCCTCAGTACGGATGTTCAATCTAAAGTGGAAGAACGCCTAACAGCTTGTGACCCAGCAGGGGCCTTGGAACAGATTTGGCGGTTTGTCGCCCGTTGCAACAAGTATGTGGATGAAACGGCACCTTGGGCTTTGGCGAAAAAGCCTGAGGAAGAAAAACGTTTGGATCATGTGTTAAATACCTTTGCCCAATGTATTCGCATCATGACCATCTTTACCGCTCCGTTTATGCCTGGTGTACCAGGCAAAACAGCGGCCTTGTTCGGAAAGACGGAAGGGGATTTCTTAAACTGGGCCGGACTTGAGGAGTGGGATGGCTTGGAACCCGGGTTGAGGGTTGTCAAAGGGGATCCCCTTTTCCCCCGGGTTGATATGTCGGATTGGATTACACAGGAGGAATTAAAAGAAATGCAAGAAGAAAAGATTTCATCTGCCGCTGAATCTACTGAAGAAGAGGTTCTCGAATTTGAGCCGATCAAAGAAGAAGTGACCATCGATGAGTTTGCTAAGCTCGATCTTCGTGTGGCTAAAGTCCTCAAAGCGGAGAAGGTCGAAAAAACGGATAAACTGCTGAAGCTGGAAATCGAAGTAGCGGGGGAGACTCGGACGATTGTCTCTGGGATAGCATTGCATTATGCTCCAGAGGAACTGGTTGGTAAGCATGTCGTCATTGTGGCGAACTTAAAGCCGGTTAAACTGCGGGGAATCCTCTCGCAAGGCATGATTGTGGCAGCATCTCACGGGGAAAACTTGGAGGTTCTCAGTGTGGATGCGAAAATTCCCGGAGGTGCGCGGGTCAAATGATCTGGGATACACATGCACACCTTGACGATGAACGTTACCGCAGGGATTTTGCTGAGGTGTTGGCACGCGCTAAAGGATCAGGGATCAGGCGCATCCTCAATCCCGGCTATGACTTGGAGTCGTCCCGACGGGCGGTCGCCTTGGCGCGGGAGTATCCTTTTATTTGGGCCGCGGTGGGTATCCATCCGCATGATGCTGGGGGGGCAGGCCAAGCAACGTGGGATGAACTAGTCAGCTTGGCTCAAGAGGAGAAAGTGGTTGCCTGGGGCGAAATCGGGCTTGATTATTACCGTGATCTTTCCCCTCGGTCGGTCCAGCAACAGGCCTTTGTGCATCAGATTGAGCTGGCGAACGCGGCGGGGCTTCCCATTATCATTCACAATCGCGAGGCCCATCAGGACATTCTGCGTCTGCTCAAACAACATCGGCCAGAGCACGGCTGTGTATTTCATGTTTACTCCGGATCCTGGGAGATGGCTAAGGAACTTTTGAACTTGGGGTTTTACCTCTCATTTGGAGGTCCTTTAACCTATAAGAATGCGCGTCAGACCTTAGAAGTCGCGCAAGGGATTCCCTTGGATCGCTTTCTGGTGGAGACGGATTCGCCTTATTTGACCCCTGAACCCTACCGCGGTCTACGTAATGAGCCTGCGCGGGTTTTGGAGGTTGTCAAACGCTTGGCAGAAATCAAAGGGCTCGAAGTTTCCGAGGTTGCCAGCCTATCCATGGAAAACGGCGAGGCGCTCTTTGGAAAGGCCTGCTCAGCGGGCTAAGTGCTTAACACCGATCTGACAGATGGAACAGTCTTGTAGTTCAACCCTCTGAAACCCCTAGCCAGAGGGTTCTTTTTTTATTTAAGGTTTCATAGGCTTGAGCAAGGGAGGGAAGGCTATGTATTCACTGCCAATTACAACGTATACGGATTATTGGCGCACGACCAAGCAGTGGAGTACTTATGTGGGTGGAGCCCTTGCTTTATGGGCGGGTACGAGTTGGGCTGGGCATAGCTCGGAGCCATTTATGGCTGTCCCAGCTTCTTTAAGTGCAACAGAAGGCATTCGTGTCGGAGGGCAGCTGAGCCTGCCGGACGTTCCTTACCGTCCGCAAGAAAAGCACGGTCAAATGCCTGCGGCGGCGCGTTCACAGGTTGTGACGGAATATCGCCTGCAGGAAGTGCCGATCCCCGTTGATGTGAGGGAGAGTAGTCAGGTTCCTCCGGGTATGAAAAAGGTGGTTGAAGAGGGTAGCACCGGCTTGAAACGCCAGGTTGTTAAAGTAGTTACAGTTCAAGGGGACATTCAAGAACAAGTGGTGCATGAGTTTGAGTTGAATGCCCCCAAAAAACGAATCATGATTCAAAATAGCAAACCCGTAGCCGGTGAACCGTTAGACTTAACCAGGCTCAATGTGGCAAGAATATTCACGGTGGAGGCCACCGCCTATACTTATACCGGAAATCGCACGGCGACAGGGGTTCAGCCACGCAAGGGTCTAATTGCAGTGGATCCGAGCGTGATCCCTTTAGGTAGCCGCGTGTATGTGGACGGGTATGGCTATGCCACTGCGGCCGATACGGGAGGAGCCATCTTGGGCAATAAAGTAGATGTCTTTTTTCCTTCATTACGTGAGTGCCTAGACTGGGGGCGCAGACCAGTCCGCCTCTATCTTTTGGCGAATTCGCGGTGAATCGACAAAGGGTGTTTTTGACAACTGCCCACCTATCTATTAAAATGGGGTTGTAAGTCTAGTTGGTGGTTATATTTGGTAGTGGGGGGATAAAATGATTCACGAAACCTGGATACGGGCCGTCGCTTTGGTTCGGACTTCGCGCTTAGCCCAAATCCTCGCTTCTACAGTCTTTCTGGCGCTCATTGTGCTCTCGTTAGTCATATGGAAAGCCCAGACTATTCAAGTTCAAATTGATGGTAAAAACGTCCGAGTCATTACCCTGAGTCAAACGATCGGGGAAGCACTTGCTCACACGAGTTTGGGGATTTATCCGGAGGATGATGTTCAACCGGAGCGGAATACCCCTATCTCTTCCGGTCTCAAGGTAGAAGTTCAAAGGAGTGTTCCACTCAAACTCAATGTAGATGGCAGACTCATCCTGGCCCGTTCGGCAAAACCCAGCGTTGGCAAGGCCCTTACGGATCTTTCAGAGCGCTATGGGCTCCAATTGAAAGATGTCGATGAGGTGAACTTGCCGCAGGATACGCCCACGAAAGCGGGAATGGCCATCGATGTCCGCCGGGCTGCCTTGCTGCATGTTCAGGCCGATGGAAAAGCATGGGATACTTATCTTGCTCCGAGAACGGTGACAGAAGCGTTAGCGAAATTGAATATTTCCCTGGGGGAGAAAGATAAGCTAACCCTGACGCCGGATCATCGCCTAGCGTGGGGGGATACGCTTCAGGTCGTACGGGTTACGGAAAAGGAGGAAAAGCTTCAGACCGATCTTCCTTATCAAGTGGTGGCGCAAGCCGCTGATTTCCCGGTGGGATTGCCAGATAAGGTAATAAGCCGGGGTTCGAATGGGCTGCAAGAGCAGACCGTGAAGCTGACATTGGAAGATGGGAAAGAAGTCAGCCGCGAGATTCTCTCGCAGAGGATCACGCGACCACCGGTGAACCAAGTCGTCTCACGGGGGGCACAAACCTCTGTATCGCGCGGCGGGCAAGTCATTCAGTTTCAACGCGCTTATCAGATGCGCGCCAGTGCTTATTCTGAGTCGGGGGCCACGACAGCGACCGGGGCAGCAGTTGGCAGGGGGATTGTCGCGGTCGATCCGAGGGTCATTCCTTTAGGAACAAGACTTTATGTGGATGGGTATGGAGAAGCAGTTGCACTGGATACCGGCGGTGCGATTAAGGGGAATCGAATTGACCTGTATATGGATACCCCCGAAGCTGCGTCGAATTGGGGGGTGCGAACCGTCATTGTATATGTGCGCTGATGCGTTGATATGTGTTAAAACCTGGAGCGATGCTCCAGGTTTTCTTGCCCTGTCAGAAAGTAATTTCGGGTGGCATAAGGGCAACTAGGCGGCCGCCGTCGTCAAAGACTCGGCGCCAGCCGAGTTTTCTTTTATTGATTTTTGAGTTGCGATGTGAGTAAGAAAGAATCTGGTAAGATTTCCTTGACAAATTTCCTTCACTAAATTACACTAAACTTGTATCTATCAATGTTAGAAAAGTTAACTAGGTTAGACACATAAACTAAATAAGCGAATACAAATTTCGGAGGTCGAGTATGGGTCAACGAGAACGCAGAGAAC
>JAJZPA010000133.1 GCA_021811425.1 Bacillota bacterium
ATCATATAAACAGGCTTCAATCTCCATTCCTCCTTAAATAAGCTGATCTACTTCCGGAACATATTGTTCTAGGAAATCCATTGGTTAATCAGACGATCGTAAGAACCTTGGGTCAGATCGGACTTTTCCGTCTTCAAAACCTGTTTCTGAATTTTCCCAGTTCGAGTAATTGGAAGACTATCTCTAAACTCCCAATAGCGAGGCACCTTAAAATAAGCTAAACGCAGTTCTGTCCACGAGATAATGTCGGATAAGGAAACTGACTCAACAGTATAGCCCGGCTTCAATACAATATAGGCCTTTACTTCTTGCTCCCTGAACACATCAGGTGTAGGAATTACCGCAACGTCCATCACCGCCGGGTGAAGATGAATAACCCCCTCAACCTCTGAAGCGGAAATGTTTTCGCCACTCCGTCTAACGATATCCTTTTTTCGATCTACAAAATAGAATCTTGCTTGGTTATCTCTTTTGACAATATCCCCTGTGTGAAACCACCCTCCTTCCCAAGCTTTGTCAGTGGCAGTAGAATCTTTATAATAACCATGCATGAAGCCCCGCATTCTGTTTTCCGGGTCACTTCCGCGTAAAACTAACTCGCCAATCATTCCATGAGCTACTTCTTCGTCGTTATCATTAACAACCTTTGCCTCATATTCGGGGAAAGTCTTATGAAAACAAGCTGTACCGACTTGACGATCATCATTGAGTTTACAACAAAAATTGAGTCCAGTCTCCGTCATACCAAAGACCTCTAGCAAGACAACATTAAACCGCTCTTCAAAGGCTTTGTGAATCGTTGGCGGTACTCCGGCTCCTATGCCTATCCAGCGTGGATGGTTAGCATCATCTGGTTGTGCAGACATGCCCATTAACATGGCAGGCATCACCCCAAGGTAGTGAAAAAACGTAGGTTGTTTGTCCTTTAGTTCCTGCCACCATGTGCTTGGATGAAACCTATCCAAGACTGCCAAACTACCTCCAGCAAACAATGTCCCCATTGTAGATAAAATCTGAGGGTTCATGTGAAAAAGCGGCAAGGGCGTTAGCACACGATCATGTACACTTAGCCCAAGATGCTTTGCATAGCGATTTCCAGCCAACAAATAGTATTCTTGGCTCTCAATACACCCCTTCGGATTTCCGGTTGTACCAGAAGTATAAAGGATAGCGGCTTCATCATCTATTTTAATGTCAAAGATAGGAAGTGTCTGCTCACATTGCTGCATTAGTTGCTCATACGACAAAGTATTCGTGGATTGCCCACCTACCGATAGTTGATGCTCAATACTCAAATTTGCCTGTTCAATTGCGACCTTCAAAATTGTCCAATACTCTGGGGTTGCAATAACGGCTCTAGTCTCTGAATGTTGTAGGATATAGGCTGCCTCACTTTCTTTGAAGAAGGTGTTGATGGGAACCATAGACGCCCCGATTTTCGCTAATCCAAACCACAGATAGAAATACTCAAGACAATTAGGCAACATCAGCGCTACTCTGTCACCTTTTCTTATGCCTAATTCCAAGAACATGTTTGCTGTTTGATTAACATATCTATCTAGATGTTCGTAAGTAATCGACTGATCTTTAAATAACAGATAGGTTTTGTTCGGATTCGACTCGACGGCCCGTTCCAAAACTTGTCGGATATTGACCAGTTTTTCCATATAAACCTCCATTCCTTTCTGACTAAAAACACTCCTCACCTTTAACCTAAAGAGGACTATGGTTCCCCTCCCCTGCCTGATTAACCTTCAATAATTTCTTGCAAACTACGGTCAAGCTTTGTAGCATTTTTTTGCGTTAACAGGGAGATGTTATAAAGGCGGCAATACTTACGGCCAACGCAAATGCCCCATTGACCACGCCTTTTGGTAAGACGTGCAGCCCATATTTACCACCTATCTCAAGAATAAAATTCACAGCCAAGCTAATAACGATACTTCCTATGGCGCCCTGTTTCGTAGCGTTTGCCCATACAATTCCCAATACTACCGAAGGAAATATTGCCGAGGCAAAGGTTCCCCAACCAAATACACCTAATAAAGCAACCAGCGTATTTAGATAGAAAGAAAACAACGTTGAAATCACTAAAAGGATAACCACAGCGATCCTGCTCCATAACAACTCATTGTTCAGTTTAAGATTAAATGCTTTAGGAATATCTCTTACTATGCTGGCAGCACCGAGGTTGAGGAAACTGTTGCCGGTGGACATGATTGCCGCCATCAAACCAGCAATGATTAGTCCAGCCACAACCGGAGAAGTAAAATTCAACAGAAATGCCACTAAAGCCTGATCCGATGAACCCAGCTTAGGAAAACTTCCTTGGATATTTAAGACAACTGCGGCAAGACCAATTCCAATAACCAAAAGCGTGGTCATCATATAAGCAATGCTTGAAGTTAAAGCCCCCCATTTTAACTGCTTAGCCTCTTTGATCATCAGGAACTTGGTAATAAAATGAGGTTGTCCTGCCGCCCCCAAGGAAAATAAGAAAAACCAACTAGCAATCGTAATCATTGAATACGTCCCATAAGGTGTGGCCATCAATGGCTTGGAATGTTGTAAGGTAACGGTCATATTCATAATTCCGCCTCCCTTATCAATTGCGACGAAGAATGCCAGTACAGAGACAACGGCCATGATCACCCCCTGAAGAAGATCAGTATAAACCCCCGCGAGCATACCACCCCCAACAGAATAGAAACCAATGAGGGCAAGTCCAATAAGGGCACCCACCGTTGGAGTGATTGGAAAGACCGTGCTCATAATTACGCCCATGGCCTGAACTTGTGTACCAAGATAACCGATAACACCAAGAGCAATAGCAAAGCCCATCAAGCCACGGACTGTTTTACTACTGTATCTTCTCTCCACAACATCTCCCAAGGTATAAATCTCACCTAAGTCCCCCATTTTCCACATTCTTTTTCCTACAAGAAACCACGTCAATGTGAATCCCAAAGAAGCAGCAACCATAACCCCGGTAACAAATCCCAATCCATTTAGGAATGTAGAACCCGTACCTCCCACCATACCAAAACCACTTTGAATCGAAGAAAATGCGGCTATGGCCATAACAAACATGCCGACACTCCTACCGGCAACAAAGAAATCACTACTTGACTTTGTCCTTTTAGTTGCCCATACCCCAATTAGTAAAACAGCCACCATATAGATAACAGCAATCAATATAATGGTCCAATTCATCTCTGTTGTCACCTCATTTCTCTTTATTTACACCCCATGATATTTTGACTCCGTTACTCGACTAGCTAATGAATTATCTTTTGTGAACGTCCAAGCATAAAGGAGCGGAGCCAAAACGCTAACAGGCCAGATTCCCAAGAAAAAAATAGCTGTGCTTGGGACAAGACCTAAAACATAATTAACACTGTCTCCGCCTCCAGTTGGGGAACCCCATGAAACCACATCTAACCAGATAAACAACAACAAGTACAATCCGACTAGGCCTATCGGGAGCCAGATAAACTTTCGATTGCTCTGTATTAAGGAAATTAAGCCAATTAGGACACTAATACCGATAACAAATAAATACGGATACAAAATCACCCGCCAGGACGCTGTTAGCATTCCTAAGATTACAAGAACGATCATACTGAGCAGGGCATAGATCAATCTGTTGGTTGAAACCATGATTATAGCCTCCCTTTCCAATAAACTTTGAAATACCATAGTCATGCCTTATAATTTAGGCATCAAGTAACCCCATCCGAAATGGCATCCCCCTTCCTACTTGTAATCAACAAGCAAATATTATGCCAATTGGGGTAATATTCTGAATACACTACTGGCTGAGGGTTTAACTCCCCTTCTTGCCAAGGAAAATATAACAAGCTTGTCTTTTTAGGCGAATTTGCCTAGGCAGTTATGCCTATTAAGGCGTTCTTGCCAATATGTTCGCTCTTTTGATCCCATACTTCTTGCACTTACGCAATAAAGTTGAAACATCTATGCCAAGTCTTTTAGCACTGGCGGCCAGTGTTTCATTTTGCCTCAAGGCTTGTTCAATAAGTTGGCGTTCAATGACTGCCACTGCGGTCTTAAGATGCAGCATCTTGGGGCCAGCTTCGATGTTATAACTTGTAACGACAGACTGAAAATGTGCCCTAATCTTTTCAGGTAAGTCTTCTGATCGAATCAAGCCACTCTGGTTTAAAACCACTAAACGCTCAATCGTGTTCTCTAGCTCGCGTACATTACCGGGCCAACTATATTCCAGAAAATAATCTATCACTTCTGGTGATGCGGTTACTACGTGCTGATACTTCTTATTAAATCTATCTAGAAAGGATACTGTCAAAACTAAGATATCCTCTTTTCTTTCGCGCAAAGGCAGAATGGTAATTGGCACCACATTTAGCCGATAGTAAAGATCCTGACGGAAGGTACCATCTGCAACCATTACCTCCAAATTACGATTGGTAGCACACAAGATCCTTACATCGATCGGAATCGGGCGTGTTCCCCCCACCCGCAAAATACGCCTGTCTTGAAGGACATTCAATAGCTTGACCTGCAGAGCCAGCGGAAGTTCTCCAATTTCGTCGAGAAACAGGGTACCATGGTTTGCCAGTTCAAATAAGCCAATCTTACCTTCGCGTCGCGCTCCCGTAAAGGCTCCAGGTTCGTAGCCAAACAATTCAGACTCCAGTAAATGTCCGGGAATAGCTCCACAATCAATTTTAATCAATTGCCCTTTTTCACCGCGATTACTTTGCTCGTGAATTAGGGTAGCGATCATCCCTTTACCCACACCGGATTCACCGTAGAGCATTACCGTGACATCAGAGTCAGCAATCCGCAGAATCACGTCAAGGACACGCTGCATCTTTGGATCACGAACAATCAACTTGTCTATGGGCATATTAACAGGGGAATTAAATTTTCGTAAGGTCTCCACATATTGCTTTGCTAACTCTTTGGATTTATTAAGCTGATCTTTTAGGGCATTTAACCCACTAAGATCCCTCACGACACTTACAACCGCAATGAGATCTCCCTTCTCATCCAAGACCGGATTGCCGGTAACCAGGGCTTCACAACCACTAGGATATTTAATTATTTTTGACACATGACGACGCGTCTCTATTGTTTCCACTGTCACGGCTTCAGAAATTAATTTCTGTTCAAGTAAATAAGTGACGTGTTTCCCTACGATGTCAGTCACGATACCTGTGATACGTTTGAAAGCATAATTACAGGCAATACAAATCCCAACAGCATCGGTCATATATATTCCATCAGTCATTGACTCAATAACCACTCTCAATTTCGTCTCAAGATCTCTACTCATTTTTTATTCCCCCATTCCCGGTCGACAATAACTATTTCGGTAAAAATCTCTTGGGTGAAGATGATGCTCTAATTAAAGACTTACCCCGGAGGAATCTCCGGGGTAGAAGGAAAGAAGAAAATAAGCGACAGGATAATCCCGACATTTTCTAGAATAGTGGAACAGTTTTAACAGACCTCGAACTCCAGCATTGTTTTTGTCTTAAACGTTAAGCACCGTTTAAGCACACCCCAAAGATCGCGCGATCACCAACCTCTGAATCTCAGACGTTCCTTCGCCAATCTCAAGCAGCTTGGCATCCCGCAAGTAGCGCTCGACCGGATAGTCTTTCATATATCCATACCCGCCATGGATTTGAATCGCTTCCAGCGCACACTTGACCGCCGTTTCTGAGGCATGAAGCTTACCTATGGCCGCCGCCTGACTGAAGGGCTTATGCGCATCTTTCAACCGGGCTGCGTTCCAGACCGCGAGGCGAGAAAGCTGAACCTGGGTCGCCATATCCGCGAGCTTAAACTGGATCGCTTGGAAAGAGCTTAGGGTTTTGCCAAATTGCTTGCGCTCCTTGGCGTACTTAAGAGCCGCATCTAAGGCAGCCTGAGCCAAGCCAACGCCCATCGCGCCGATGCTGATCCTCCCTCCATCCAAAACCTCTAAGAACTGTTTAAAGCCGACATTCTCTTTTGTACCGAGCAGATTCTCCTCCGGGATCTGTGCGTCTTCAAAGACAAGTTCTGTTGTATTCGAGGCAATAAGGCCCAGCTTGTCATACGGGGTGTTTACGGAGAAACCCGGTGTACCCTGCTCGACTAAAAAAGCAGAAATACCTTTGGTTTTTTTCTCCGGATCCGTGAGCGCCGTTGTCGTCACAACCCCTGCGTAGCTGGCATTGGTGATGAAACATTTAGAACCATTGAGTATCCAGCCACCCTCGGTGCGGCGCGCTCGGGTACGGGTTCCTCCTGCATCCGAACCTGCTTCCGGCTCCGTCAAGCCAAAAGAAGCCAGATAGTCCCCTTGAAACAAAGGGGGCAGATATTTTTCCTTCTGTTCTTTGGTTCCAAAAAGGTAGATTGGGCTGATCCCTAAAGAGAGATTGGCAGCATAGGTAATCCCCGTGGAGGCACAGGCCCGTGTGATCTCTTCCACGGCGATGGCATAGGAAACATACCCGCCTCCGGTGCCGCCTTCATCCTCACTAAAAGGTAGCCCCAGCAATCCCAATTCGCCCATCTGCTTCATGATAGCGAGCGGAAATTCCCCTGTCTTATCCCGCTCCGCTGCTCCCGGAGCCACGACATCCTGGGCAAAAGAATGCACCATTTCCCTTAAAGCCTGCTGTTCCGGTGTTAAATCTAACATAACTCTCCCCTTCTCCTCCTTTCACTCGAAAGTTCCACTCCCCTACTCTTTTCTCTACATCCCCATCAGCCTTTATTCACTTTTCTCACTGCTCACCCTGTTAGCGCAGCGACAATCGCCTGACATATTTACTCACTCGTCGGCACAAAATACACATCCGTAGGTTTAAACTGGCTTAAGCGTTTGAATTTGGCTTTCACCTTCATCCCGATCGCTACCTCTTCGGGAGCAATCCCCACGAGCCGCGACAGGAAAAGCGTCTCGACTCCCGGCCACTCTACCATGATCAACGTAAAAGGTGTCTCATCCAAGAATTCCTCGCCGCCAAAGTAGCAGGTGGTGTAGGTATGCACGGTTCCTTCCAAGGGAAGTTCCATCCATTCGGTCTTAGCGCCGCAATCCATGCAGTGGCCACGGGGAGTGGCATAGGTTGCCCCGCATTTTGGACACTTGCTGCCCAGTATCTGCCCTTTGCTTAACCCCGCAAAGAAGGGGGAATCCTGGGCATAGCTGTGGATATAATCGATTTCATAGTGGTGCTTCATGATGATGGGGTCGAGGTTATACAGGGTTGCCCCGACTTCCTTCTCTTCCACCTTCATGGATTTAACCTTCTTTTCTTCACTCATCTTAGAACCCCCTCTCCATGACTGAGACCGTGATGTAAGTGCCGGTGCCGGCATGGCTATGAATCAGCCCGCGTTTGGCATTCCGGATTTGCAGGGTGTCATCCCCGCCGAAGTGCTGACCAATGGTGCCCTGGAGCTGCCAAAGGGCAAATACTCCCTGCATCAGACCGGAGGCCCCCACCGGATGACCGCAGGCGAGGAGTCCTCCCGATGGGTTGACCGGGACTTTTCCACCCAGGCTGGCCGCACCGGATTCAACGAATTTACCGCCATCGCCGTATTTACACAAACCCAAATCCTCATAGGTTTGAATTTCTGAAGAGGTAAACGCATCATGGAGTTCAACAAAATCAATGTCTTCCAAGGGGTTCGTGATCCCCGCCATCTTGTAAGCTTCCTTGGCCGCTACCCGACCGCCCCGGAAGGAGTGCACTCCAGGGTATTTTAAATCTTTGTAATCTTCGGCCTTTTCATGGGGAAGGAGAATCACATCGCGGGAAGGCCGATCGGACAAGCGCATGGCATCGGTTCCTGTGCCTACTCCGGTAATCCGAACCGGTTTATCAGTCAGCTTATAAGCCATCTCCTCCGAAGCCAGAATGACCGCTGCAGCCCCATCCGACATGACACAAATGTCCAAGCGCTTTAAGGGATCCGCGATCATTTCGGAATTGAGCACATCCTCAATCGTTAACTCAGCCGGGAACTGGGCATAAGGATTATGCAAGGCATTGCCGTGGTTTTTCACGGATACTGCGGCAAGTTGCCGCTCAGTCGTGCCGAATTCATACATGTGCCGTTTGACCATCATGGCATAGTACCCAGTGTAAAAACCGCCCACCGGATAATCAAAATTCGTGTCGGAAGCAAGGGCGATAAATTCATTCCCTTTCCAGGTATTGACATGGGACATGGTTTCAAAGCCGATGGCCAAACACACATCCATACGTCCACTGGCGATGGCTTCCCAAGCGCTCTGGATGCACATCCCACCGGTTGCGCCCCCCGATTCAATCCGCCTTGAGGGCTTCGGGGTCAGTCCCAGATAATCCTGAACCATGATTCCAGCCATCAGTTGCCGCGTAAAATGGTCGGAAAAATAGGAAACCACCGAACCATCGATCATGTCCAAGGTCAGATTCGGCACATCCGCCATCGCCTGGTCAAACGCTTCTTTTGCCATGTAGCGAAAATCCTTTTGGGGAGACGACTTGGAAAATTTGGTGATGCCGCCACCGATCATATAAACAGGCTTCAATCTCCATTCCTCCTTAAATAAGTGTATAAATACCACTCCAAATTTGAATCAATATTCGTGTTTAAGCAGTTACGATGCCTGCTGCTTCAGTTAGGCGATATTTGTCAATGTAGACATCCCTGAGCCGATATTTCTGAATTTTTCCACTCGCCGTGACCGGGTAATCCTGAACAAAGTCCACGTAGCGGGGAATCTTATGATGGGCAATCTGTCCGCGGCAGAATTCCCGAACCTGCTCGGCAGTCATTTTTTCCCCCTCGCGTAAACGGATAACTGCACAAACTTCTTCCCCGTATTTCACATCTGGCAATCCTACGACTTGCACATCCGCTATTTTAGGATGACGGTAGAGAAATTCCTCGATTTCGCGGGGATAGATATTCTCGCCACCTCGGATGATCATATCTT
>JAJZPA010000134.1 GCA_021811425.1 Bacillota bacterium
GACTTCTAAATCAGCAGGAGTTTCGCCTGGTTAGAGCGAATAAGGTAACAAAAGAGCTAATACATATTTAACAAGCAGCACTACCAAGCAGCATTTGCTGCGAAATCGGCAGGCAACAGGCAATAGGCAATAGCGGCTAAACTAGGGACGGGAAATGAGGTGCTTTCATCGTTGCATTACTCCTCTGTGCCCAATACTTACGAAGGATTTGTTAAAGCCTTTCATCCTCGCAGTGGGCTTGATCTCAACTTTTATAAACAAAACCAGATGCAACGCCGGATCATGAGTTTTATGAGTTCGCATGGTTATCAAGGGTTCCCGGAGTTTCTGAAGGCCCTTGATCAAGATAAGACCCTATTTGATGTTTTTTTTAAGCACTTAACCATTAACGTGTCTCAGTTCTTTCGTGATACCAACCAATGGAATACCCTGCAAGAGGTGATCTTGCCTAAATTAACCCGAGGGAAAACCTCCCTGAAGATGTGGAGCGCGGGCTGTTCGGGCGGGCAGGAGCCTTATTCCCTGGCGGTGCTCATGGCTGAGCATTTTCCGCAGGTGCGCCCGACGATTCTAGCCTCCGACATTGACGAAAATGTTCTCAAGCAAGCCAAGGACGGTATCTATAAAGAGAATGATTTTGTCAGTACGCCGCCTGCGATCCTGCAAAAACATTTTACCCCGACGGATAAAGGGTATCAAATCAAAGATTCTATTAAGCGTGTGGTTTCCTTTCAGCGCCAGAATCTGCTGACAGGCCGTTTTGAGACAGGCTTTGATTTTATTGCCTGCCGTAATGTGGTCATCTATTTTACGGAAGAAGCCAAAGAAATGCTCTACCAAAAATTTGCTGAATCCTTAAAGCCGGGCGGCATCCTGTTCACGGGGAGCACCGAGCATCTTTTTGGCATGAACCACCTGGGCCTGAAACCCGTGTCTTCGTTTTTTTATCAAAAAGATGCCTGAGTCTTGGTAGCAAAGGGGGTTAGCAGAAAACTTCAGAGGGTACAAAATCTAGGTAATCCAGCGCGAAAAATTCACAGGAAGGTGGCGTTGCTCTTGTTTTACCAAGATCGTTTGATCGTAGGCTATGTCCAAGAACCTGATCATGACCGCTACATGTTCCAACTCGCTGGGGGAGAGGAAACCGTGGTTTCCAGGGAAGAGTTTGTCCTGCATTGGCAAGCCTATCGTCAATACGAAAGCGAACGGGCGGCTCAATACCTCGATAAATATCGTCCACTTCCCATTACCTTAGAAATTCGACACTCTATACGAGTTGTTCCGGTTAACTTTACGCTGCGGCGTCAACGCCGCTCAGCCTGACCAGAATCCGAGAATCCGAGAACCCGATCCGACTCATAGAACTCCTTCGCTCAAGCCAAACATCGGGACTTCCGATGAAGACTGCGATGCTCAAGAATAGGCTCTCACCAAAGTGAGAGCCTATTCTTTATGAATTAAATTAGACTAATTGACCTAACTTGAACTGACTTGATCCAATCGTGAGACTCCCACTTCTAAGTCTCGATGTTCAACTTTAGTTGAACGAGTTCACTCACTAACTTGAATTGCCCCTGCTGAAGAACCCTTGATCGGAATGGTCTAGGCGCTAGGCGACGCCTTCTGATAGTGCGCCACGAACTCTTCCAAGGCGTAAGTAACCCCTTTGCCCTGGTGTTCCAGGGATACCTGTTGTGCTGCCGGGTTATATCCGATAAATTTCATACCGAGCTGTTTGGCCATCTTCGCTAATTCAATCCTGGCGCCTCGTCCTAAATCACTAAACTTCATCTTCTACACACGCCCCTTTTGATAAAGATGCCTGACATAACCCTATTCAGTTTTCCCCTGTCCCCTCCTATCTTTAATGAAGCACACCGTTTTGCATCCAATGCAACGAAGGCACAAACATCCTTTTGACAAGGAAGCCTTCTAGCCTTATCATATCCAAAATGACTTCAAGGTGCAACTTCTTTTTAGATCGGACGCGACACCGGAGACGGTTCTTTCTGTCTACTTTCTGTCTACTTTCTGTCTACTTTCTGTCTACGGCATTATCAGCACTTTACGGTCTTACCCCGCCCCGGCTCTTAAAGCGGCGCAGGAGGATCTGGCTTTCAACTGTTTTTATCCCCTTCACGGAATAGAGGCGCTCTGAAATAAACTTCTCCAGCGCTCCCATATCTTCGAGCACGGCATGCACGTGCAAGGTGCTCGGTCCAGTCATCTGGTACACGCTCACGACATTAGGATCCTCGGCCAGATTCGTGGCAATGGCATCAAACGAATACGTCTCAACGTCAATGCTGAAAAAGGCCGAGATGGGTTTTCCGATTTTCTGGAGATTGAGGGTCACGGTAAAACCCTCGATCACCCCCCGATCCTGCAGGGCTTTCACCCGCTCGCTGACCGCGACCCGCGTCATGCCTAATTCCCTGCCCATATCCACATAGGACATGCGGCTGTTCTCTAACAGCATCTCGATAATCTTTCGATCAATGTCATCAAGAAAGCGCTTGTCACTTTCCGGCTTACGAAAAATTTCATCCATTTAACTTACCTCCGTCTCCATCCATGCTTAAACACGAGCGAATGAACCTTACAGCATACTCTATGCTTAATGTTCCTACCTCTGCTGCGACTCATTCTTAAACACAACATACCCAAACAGCATCGAGGCGACAATGATGATCGCTGGGTGGATATTGAAATAGAGCAGTACGGCAGCTACGGCGGCGATACCCCAAGTAACGCCATTGGAGAAAGCCTTCTTGCCCATGCTCAAAGCCGTTTGCGCAATGAGGATGACGACCACCGGCCGCACGGCTTGCAACATTGCCTTCAATTCCGGTGAATGGGCATAGACCGTAAGCAAATGGCTCAAGAAGACGACTGCGAGTAAAGAAGGAACCACTGTCCCTGCCAGTCCCAACACAGCCCCCATCAAACCTGCAACCTTATAACCGATATAGCCGGCCATTTTGGTCGCAATCGGCCCCGGCAAAGAATTTCCTACCGCCAGGGCATCCGCGAATTCCTCATCATTCAGCCAGTGGTAGCGTTTGACCACTTCATTTTGGATCAGGGGAATCATCGCTGGGCCCCCGCCAAAACCGAGATTCGCGGAACGGGTAAAGGCGATGAACACATCCCATAAACGTCTTAACATCCGTACTCCCTACTTTCCTACTTACTACCTGTTCCGGTGAAAAACCCTAAGATGCGTTCGAATATTTACCGAAACACCACTAATCCAAACATCATCGAAGTAACAATCATCAAAGCCGGGTGGACTTTGCTGTAATACAGCAGGGCTATCGTCGCCAGAGCAATCCCCCAGGTCATGAGATTCGGAAAAGAGGTCATGCCCATCTGCAGCGAGGTCTGGGCGATGAGCACCACGATCACGGGACGCACTCCTTTCAGGGCCGCCTTCAGTCCCGGCGAATTCGCGAAGCGCATCAGCACGCTCCCCAAAATGACCACCGCTAAGACCGTCGGACCAATGGAGGCGAGAATCCCGACGATTGCCCCCGGCCAGCCCGCGATTTGATAGCCGACAAACCCAGGGATCTTCGTCCCCACCGGCCCCGGCAAGGCATTGGCTGCCGCCACCGCATCGGCAAACTGGGCGTTAGCGAGCCAGTGGAACTTATTCACCACCTCAACCTGCATCAGGGGAACCGTCGCCGGCCCGCCACCAAAACCAAAGTTACTCGCCCGAAAGAAACCGACGAACAGATTCCAGAGATGTTCCAACATGTTGTTTAATCCTCCTGCTCTATTTTTACATTAAGTAGGCGACAAGCGACTTCTCAATTTCCTTTTGTAAGCCCATTATATTTAAAAGCCGTCCGTTTGAAAAGATGTTTTTTGATGTACCCGGATTTTTTCAAGAAATCTTGGAAGTTCCTCTTCCCAAAAAGGGCTGCTCCAATAGCAAACTTACTTTGGAACAGCCCCTCTGATTCATATTCAACTGATGTTTGAGACAAACCTTAGGCAATTGATACATATAGATTCATGCCCATTCTGTCCTGGGCTTCTTGCCCGGCGATCATCAGCCCTCCCTGGAAGACCCGTAGCTTTGCGCCCTCAACTTTCGCAGAGTTTGTCTTGTGATATTATCCGCTAGTTGGATGCAAGTAGACAAGCCGGGATTTCCCAGTGCACCATCGATGAAAACTTGTCTCATCTCCGCGCTTTTATTGCTTATGCAAAACTACAGCTTGAAATGTTCGCCTTATCTTTGCCTACCTTCAAAATAACCATGGTCAGATCATCCTTTTGAGGCATCCCTTCAGTAAATTCGTTTATAGAATTTACTACCATTTGCTCAATCTCATGTACACTTTTATCGCTGTGTTGAAGCAAGACATCAATTAAGCGGTAAAGTTTATTCTGCTCGCCCCGTTTGTTCTGTGCTTCGATTATACCGTCCGTGTAGAAAAAAACGTCGTCGCCCCTATATAAATATACTTGCTTTTCCTGATATATTTGATTTGGAAGTCCTCCAAGCATAACCCCGTTATTTTTTGGCATTTCTTCCACTTTTTTTGTTTCGCGAATTAACACCGGTAAGGAATGTCCAGCATTGGCATAAGTTAACGTATCCGTATTAGGGTCCCAATCGGCACATAGTACGGTCACGAAGGACCCTAATGTCCTTAGATCCTCACATAAAGCATTGTTCATAGCCGTTAACGTAGCTCCGGGCCCTTGCGCACTGTCCGCCGCACTTCGAAAAGCACCGCGCGTTAAAATCATTAACATCGCTGCAGGTATTCCTTTTCCCATCACATCGCCGATCACGATGCGAAGCTTATCATTCGGCAGCAGATAGAAATCATAATAATCCCCACCTATTAATCTGGCCGGGATGGAAACGCCCGTCACTTCCCCCTTGCTTAATTTAGGGGTCTTTCCGTTTAACAATTTGGTTTGTATGTCTCTTGCCAGATGAATCTCACGTTTTAAAGATTTTTCCATTTCACCAACTGGGGATTCGACAAAACTCGAAGAATCATCATGATCAGAAGGGACTCGACCATGGATTAATGAATAATGCTCACTAAATAACATCTACTTTCCTCACTTCTGCATCGCTTCCAATACTTTCATAACTCCTACCATTTCAAAGATCTCTCTAATGTTTTCCTGTAATCCTTCTAATTCAACCGAAAAATCTTCGTCTTGCGAACGATAAATTACTCTTAAAATAGCCCCGATACCTGTTGAATCTATAAATTCTAATTCTGAAAAATCGATAATTAATGTTAATACACTATCTAATGTTTGGACATATTCATCGAATTTATCCACCGTCGAAATATCCAGTACACCTACCGGTTTGACGATGTGTGATGAATTCTCATTCTTGGTGTGTATAGATAGCATATAACAACGCCTCCTTTGTTTATTTCGTTTCTGCGCATTCATCCTCAACCTTATTCATCCCACTGTTGCTTTCGTTGAAGCGATTCCGTTCGGGTTATTTCAACGATCGCTTTCCTTGTTATTTGTTATGTGCGAGAAATGCCTTTAGAAGCCAGATATCTGCGTTGATTCCATAGTACTGTGCAGCGGAATCTCACGTTGAGTATGCAGTTCGGAGGTTATAACCATATTCCCCCTCTGCAAGTCCTAATTTCATTTCCATGACAATCGTGGTTCCTTGCGGTCCTGTACTAAGCACAACGCGATCCATCAACTTTAACAGCAAGTTGAATCCCTGCCCCATGGACAATTTACTCGAATACCCTGACAGCAGGGTGCTTTTCGGAAGATCAGAGATCTCAATTCCGCTGCCATTATCTTGAATAATGATGCGTAAGATGTCTTGATTTCGATATACTTTCATCTGACCATCAATCGCATGTTTCAAGACATTTGTTGCAACCTCTGAAGTGCAGAGCAGGATGTTAAATTTCATTTTCCCCTGAACGTTCCAGGCTTCCAATACATTTTGCACCAGTTCTCTGCATTTTGGTACATCCATCTTTGTTTTGATAGGCGCTTCTACTATTAACTCAGTTTTATAAAAATCAGACATTTCTCGTTCGTCCGCCAACTGTAATTTTCCCTGTGTTACAGAGTAGATCACATCGCGATATAAAGACTTTACGTGCTCTTCCTGCTTCTTTTCATAATCCAAAATATAGCTAACATCAAAAAACATAATATGAACTTGATATTCGGAAGGAACACAATAAATGTCATAAACCTTTCCGGTTGTAGAATCTTCTAGAAATTCCCTGACTCCGGCCCTCTGAACTCTGGCCTTTTCCACGAAACTCAGAACCTGATTACTGCAGGGAACTTCAATGCTCCTCCCTTGTTCATCGCGGAAAGCACCGTCATAGGTAACAATGAGAGACGCTCCGAATTTCTTTAAAAGCTTGGATTGATAAAATTTATTTCTAGCCTCACTGATCACAATATTTTCAAGCAATTTGTCTTCTATATCTGTTTCAGGCGCTACTTGTTTTGAATCCGTGCCGAAATCAACAATCTGCATTAACGTTTTGACCAACAGCGGATCTAATTTATGCTGAACCAGCTTTTCAAAGTCGAAAGCCGGGTTTTTGGCATTTTTGTCATTGTTCAAATGGTCATACTCATTGGCTGCTGCAATAATACGTGCGCCAAGCGGAATTTCTTCTCCTTTTTTCCCTTCAAGGAATCCTTCCCCATCCCAGCATTCATGATGATAACGAATATACTCGGACGCTTTCTCTAATCCGCTGATGTCCTTTACCATTTCGGCTCCAATTTCAACGTGCTTACGATACTCCTTTTCCTCTTCCAGCGTTAAAGGTCCTCGCTTCCGAAAGATGTTTTCTTCCAGCTGCACTTTCCCTAAATCATGCAGCAAAGCGGCATAATGAATCGCATCGGTTTCTTCTTGAGGAAGCTTCAGTTCTTCTGCCAATTGACGCGCAATTCGCCCCACACGGGTCGCATGTCCCCCGCTGATGGAAAGCCTATTTTCCGTGAGATGAGTCAGAGATTCCATCGATGTTAAATACGTTTTGCGCAAATTAATAAAAAGCCCAAAGGCGTTGCGTAATGCGAGGAAAAAGATAAAGATGAAGAATGTTTCAATCCAGAACTGGAATTGTTCAACTTGATTAAATACAAAGATTAACCGTAGACTTAATACAGCTGTAACCCAATACATATAAACACTATCTTTCATCATATCTATCAATGTGATAAGATAGTTTCGTTCGTTTAAGCAACTCATAATAACAGATACCAGAATATAGTTCACAATATTATATATACCAATAACAATTAGAATTTTGGGAATTTCAGCCAGTGCAAAGCTCTCGGGCACTCCTCCCAGCATAGAGTAAACAAGACCTGCAAGCGTAATCGAAATAACGTACTGACCAATATTAAAAGCCACCTTATTTAATGAAATACGCTCAACAATAGCACCAAATAGAGCAACTACCACTTCTACCAACATCGCCTCCGGCAGCCCGTATAGAGTCAACACCGTAAATGTAAAGATAGTAGAACCGGAAAACAGCGTCCCATTCGGAAGTTCAACGAAATATTTATCGAGTAATCCAGCTATTATGGCAAGGATGAATACGCTGAAGAAGAATTCAAGACGAATGGAGGATAGGTAAATAAAGGAAAGCGTTGTGCCGATGGTGAAGACTGAATAGATATAAATATTTAACATCAACGGCATAACTCCACATCCTTTTTTTGTGAACTATTGTATAAAATGGGGCGTAGGGGAAAATAAGCAAAGAACTATAGACCTATCGGATTATTTCCAGGGTACTTTCGCAATAGCGGACAATACCATAGCAGCCATTGTCAGAACCAACAACCAGTTCTTTTTCATGTTATCACCTCCTTCCTCCTTACTGGTAAAAATGCCTACACCCCAAACTTGTAAACAATCTCCGACTGACATGAAACTTCACGACCTGGCAGATAAACTATCGGGTCATTCTTATGTAAACAAATCGTGAGATTCCCAATGTTACTGCGATATCACCCACGCTAACCACCATGCTGCTGAAAACAAAAGGCGGCCGCAGGGGAATAATATCTGCCAAAAAAGATAAATAGGTAACTTCTGTCAACGGCTGATGCTTGGTAACTCCTTCTATTAATGCTGGAATATACCAAGATAAACCTGCCCATTCTAAAGCATCAACAGAGACAGGCATCCGGCCGCCATTTACCGCTATCGCCAGAAAATTAAGAAACATGCCGATACCAAACAGCTTGAATCCGGGAAGGTTCCGGTTGCACCAACTGCTGTAAGCAAGCATCAGATAAGATAATATGATCCATATCGAAAATGTCTGCCCAATAAACTGACTGCGATCATACAGATACATCACAGCCAATTGAACAAGCAGGCTGGTTATCATCAGATACGGCTTTTTAATGTCCGTGCTGGACAGCCGTTGAACCGATCCCTTTCGAATGAGAGCAACCAGGACGACGAGTAGTAAAACCTCGTAAATCATCTTTGTTCCTCTTTCTCTTGTTCCATTTCTTGCAATTCTTTTGCCACCCCTTCTAACAGCAGGTCTATTTCTGCCTTACTTCTTCGTTGGGTGCGGAAACTTGAGATCCAGACCCTACTTAATGCCGCTTTTCTCGAAAATTTCAGCCCCAAAAATCTCCGGCAGCCCCAAGATATCAAAAATTTCGAACAGATCAGCCGAGGTATTTGTGATTTTAACAAAGACCTTGCGTTCCCGAAGTTTTGTCACGGCTTTGCAAATACCGCCTACGCCGGTTGAATCTACGAAAGTCACCCCGGCTAAATCCAGATCAACTTCCTTCTCACTCGCCAGATCGCTTACGCCGGTCAGGAGGAAATCGACCGTAGAAATATCCAATACCCCTTCCAGAAAAAGAACAGACCTCTGGTCAGAGATCTCCGTCCGGATTTGCAACGACATCCCGCTCACGACT
>JAJZPA010000004.1 GCA_021811425.1 Bacillota bacterium
GGAAACCTGGTCAGACGTTGATCCTGCGTCTCAACCTACGATCGCTGAGTTGGGAAAGGACTTTTCAACCTATTTTGGGGAAGGGGAGGCTTCGTACAAACCTCCCGTCCATCTCACATCCTTGCGTGGATTTCGTACCTATTTTGACAACGCCGAGGAGTTATCTACGTCTGAACCGAACGAAAAGGCGTGGGAAGAAAAGATAGGGGAAGAACACTATCCTGCCCAAATCGCGGGCCTGAGAGAACGTCTGAAGGGGACAATACGTGCCCCCTTAAATCGTGTTGAGCCGGGCAGCCTGGATCCCGTGCAGTCGGAGGCAGCCAGGGAGTTTAGACGGGAAATATTGAGTAGGGAGAATGAGGCAATCCTTGTTATGGGCGAGCCAGAGGAGAGCTGCCATGCTAGCGGGGCGGAAGAAGGTTCGTCTATCAGCGAGCAGGAAAAACGCTTGTCCCGGGGCGAGAAGGAAGTGGGGCCGAACCACATAAGGCCTGAAACGATCCCGCTCAGGAGAGAGCCCGAATTGAGCCTGAGTAGTAGAGAGGCAGAGATGCCTGTGCTCCAGCCGGAGGCCAGCGTGCCCGGTGGGAGACCGGAGGCAGAGCGGCCCCGTAAAAACTGGAAGCTTCCGGATTTAGAACTATTGGAACCCCAGGCTCAGGTTGCTGATATTCAGGAAACGGATACCCCCAAATTGTTGGAAGGGGTTTTGCAGGATTTCGGGGTTAAAGCCAAGGTAATCCGGGTTGCCTGCGGACCGGTAATCACACGTTATGAACTGGCCCCGGCTCCTGGAGTCAAGATCAGCCGCATTGTGAACTTGGCAGATGATATCGCCTTAGCTTTGGCGGCGCGTGATGTGCGGATTGAAGCCCCGATACCTGGCAAGGCGGCTATCGGGATTGAGATTCCGAATAAGCGGCCAAGAGCGGTAACCTTTCGTGAAGTGCTGGATACGTCCGCCTATCGCCAAAATTCCTCCCGGTTGAAAGTAACGTTAGGTAAGGACATCGGCAATCAGGCCATCGTTGGGGATTTGAGCAAGATGCCGCATCTTTTAGTAGCGGGAGCAACAGGATCCGGCAAGAGTGTCTGCATTACGTCGATCATTAATTCCCTCTTGTTTAATGCCAAGCCAGATGAAGTGAGATTCCTCCTTATCGACCCAAAGATGGTTGAGCTGAACCTTTATAACGGAGTTCCCCATCTTTTAGCTCCAGTGGTGACCGATCCGCAAAAGGCAGCGGTGGCGCTGAAGTGGATTGTGAAAGAAATGGAAACTCGTTATGAGTTGTTTGCTGCCGCTGGAGTGCGGGACATTGCCCGTTATAACCAGGCGAAACTGAGTGCAGGGCAGGGAGTGGTTGGAACCCTGCCGTTTATCCTCGTTATCATTGATGAACTGGCTGATCTGATGCTCGTTGCACCTGGCGATGTGGAAGAAGCGATTTGCCGCCTGGCGCAAATGGCACGTGCGGCGGGGATTCACTTAGTCATCGCGACTCAGCGCCCCTCGGTCGATGTGATTACGGGAGTGATTAAGGCAAATATCCCGAGCCGTATTTCCTTCGCGGTCAGTTCTCAGATTGATTCGCGCACGATTCTGGATGCTGTGGGAGCGGAAAAGCTGATCGGTAAAGGGGATATGCTTTACTCGCCGCTGGGCGTGACCAAGCCGATGCGTGTCCAAGGTTGCTTAGTGACCGATGATGAGGTGGAACGGATCATTCAGCATTGGAAAGCTCAGGGGAAACCCGAGTACTTAGATCCGGAGAGCCTGTTTGCCGAAACGGGCAGAAAAGGGGAAGAGAATAACGGGTTGGAGGATGACCTGTTTGTGGATGCGGGGAAGCTCCTTATCAATACGGGCATGGCTTCGGTCACTTTCCTCCAGAGGCGGATGAAGCTTGGGTATGCCCGAGCAGCCCGCATCATGGACATGCTGGAAGAGCAGGGTGTGGTTGGGCCTTATGAAGGTAGCAAACCTCGTCAGATCCTTATCAGCATCGAGGAGTTTGAGGAGCGGTTCGGGTAATTCGATATTCGATATTCAATATTTAAAGTTCGCTACTTGGGCATGATTTGAAGATTGGTTTGTTTGAAACTCCATAGACTTAGATGACAACGTAAGGGTAAAGCTTTTGAAGAGAGAACGGGGTCAGACATAGATGTCTGACCCCGTTCTCTTTGCTTGATCGATTTTCGGCGAACGTGGTGCCGTGGAGTATTCTTTTCCCCAGCAACCTTTCTCCAAACCCATGCATGATCTGAAGCAAATTGGGTACAATTAATAAGGATTGCAAATTCCAGGATTCATGGAGAAGGTGTATGAAGCTAAATACTGCCTATAACCTTGTGGATGAGAGACCACTAAAAGATATTGTTCTCAATCATGATGAACTCCTGCACCATGCGTTTGAAATTTCGAATTTTCATGCTCAGGCGGGAACCGGAAGGAAAAGGCTTTCCTTGATTCCACGGGTGAAAGAAAATGCCCGCTTCCTCCAGAAGGCCCATCGGGAAGTAAATGCTTATGTCCAAACGACAAAGGATATGGTTCCGGCTGTAGAATGGTTTTTGGACAACTATTACTTGTTGAAAGATTTATCGCAGGATATTCAGTCCAATCTCCCTTCCCGTTATGATCGGCAGCTTCCGCGTTTAGCAGGGGGAGTGTTCCAAGGGTATCCCAGGGTTTATGCCTTAATGGTGGAACTTATTGAGCACACGGATAGTCAGTTGGATGGGGATAGCCTCAGGGACTTTATCAATACCTATCAGGAGCAAGTCCCATTATCTAGCGGAGAACTCTGGGCGACTCCCATCATGTTAAAGGTTGCTCTTTTGGAGAACGTGCGCCGCTTAACGGAGCAAATTCTGGATATTCAGCACGAGCGGGAGGCGGCCGAAAAATGGCTCGCACCCTTTCGGTATGCTGAACACAGTGCCCAGGAATGGGACGAGGTCTTAGAGAAGGCCGAAGAGCCTGCTTCCTTTTCGCCTGCTTTTGGGGAAAGGCTTTTGAAACGTGTGCGTGAGATGGGGCTGGATGGGCTGCCCCTCCTGCATTGGCTCGACCGTGCGGTGGCCCGCCATGATACCACGGTTGAAAATTTAGCGAAGCTCGCGCATCAACAGCAAGCCGCTTTTCAAGTGTCCATGGGGCATGCGATCGGGAGCTTGCGCTTCTTGAGCGCTGAGGATTGGCCGCGCTTTTTTGAAGCTATTAGCCTGGTGGAGCGGGTACTGCAAATAGATCCGAGCGAAGTATATGCGGCGATGGATTTTGAGTCGCGGGATGCCTATCGCCATGAAGTGGAAAAATTAGCCCATCGTTTTGCCATCCCGGAGACACTGGTAGCACGTAAAGTCCTGGCAGAAAGCCAAAAGGTGCAGAACATGCCAGGAAAGCATGTAGGCTTTTACCTTCTGGGCCTTGGACGGGAAAGTTTGGAGAAGGAGTTTGAAAAGGAGTGGGGTCCGGTTCGCAATACCTGGTGCGAACTGCGCCGCTTTGTCAAACACCATCCCGGTGGGTTCTATTTTGGGGGGATGGGAGTCACCCTGGTGTGTCTCTATTTTCTCATCCTTCAGGCTGTCCGCTCTCAGGGCATATTGTCCCCAAGGTTAGATCTTATTTTTCTACTCGCGTTCTTTCCCCTAAGCAGTAGCGCCATGATGCTCGTCAATTTTCTAGCGGCTCGAATTGTGCCGCCAACGTTTCTTCCGAAACTTGAACTCGGCGGTGGGGTTCCTGCCCACCTGCGTACGATGGTGGTCATTCCGACGCTCCTCCCTAGTGTTGCTCGAGTGCAGGAGCTGTTACAACAGCTTGAGGTCTACTACCTGGCCAATCAAGACCCGAATTTGCATTTTACCCTTTTAGGGGACTTTACCGATGCTCAGAGCGAGTCCATGCCTGGAGATGAAGCGATCCTAGCGGCCGCCAGCCGGGGGATCGAGCGTTTGAATCAAAAATATGGATCAGGGCAGTTTTTCTTTTTTCACCGCCAC
The DNA here is from genome assembly GCA_021811425.1 of Bacillota bacterium. Taxonomy (GTDB): domain Bacteria; phylum Bacillota; class Desulfitobacteriia; order Desulfitobacteriales; family Desulfitobacteriaceae; genus JAJZPA01. Next base: position 4,018 of record JAJZPA010000004.1, read on the forward strand.
CGCCTTTGGAATCCCAAAGAGGGAGCATGGCTCGGCTGGGAACGCAAACGCGGGAAGCTGATTGAGTTTAATCGCCTCCTCAGCCGCAGCGGGCTTACCAGTTATTCTACACAGGTGGGAGATCTTTCTCTTTTGCCGACCGTGAAATATGTGATCACTCTGGATGCGGACACCCAGCTCATTCGCGGTACCGCTCGCAAGCTCGTGGGTGCATTGGCCCATCCTTTGCAAGCTGCCCGCTTGAGTGAAGATGGAAAGCGGGTGGAATCTGGGTATGGTCTTCTCCAGCCCCGGATTGGAGTCTCGGTTTCCGGTGCCCGTGCCTCGTTCTTTGCCCGCATTTTTTCCGGCAAGGTGGGGATTGATCCCTACACGGCCGCGATTTCGGATGTATATCAAGATCTCTTCGGGGAAGGGATTTTTACGGGCAAAGGGATTTATGATGTGAACATTTTTCACCACTTAACGGGTGAACAATTTCCGGAGAATACGATTTTGAGCCATGACCTGATCGAAGGGATTTATGCCCGAACCGGCCTGGTTACGGATATTGAACTCATTGACGGCTATCCGGGCAAATATCACGCCCACATGCGCCGCCTGCACCGCTGGGTGCGAGGGGACTGGCAGATTGCTCGCTGGTTGTTCGAACCCCTACCGCCCCTGTCTAAGTGGAAAATTTTTGACAATCTACGCCGCAGCCTCACTGCTCCGGCCGAAATCCTTCAGATGGCACTGGCCTTTGCGTTACTTCCGGGAGAACCGTGGCTTTGGGCGGGGATTGTGTTGACTGAACTTTTCTTGCCGGTTGTTTTATGTGCGGCCGGGTTTGCCTTTAATCCTAAGGCTAAAAGTGACGACCTGGGGCAGGAATTGCATCAAGGGATGATCCAAATTCTGATCCAGCTTATCTTCCTCCCTTATTTAGCCTATACGATGCTGGATGCGATTGGCCGCAGTCTCTATCGTCAGTGGGTAAGCCATAAACACTTGTTGGAATGGGAGACAGCAGCGGCTGCTGAAAGGCGATTAGCTGTCAATATGAAAACCTCTTGGACCGAGATGTGGCCCGCCCTCAGCGTGGTGCTGGGCATCACAGGATGGGTTGGCGTTTCGCAACCGGGACATCTGATTTCTTTTCTTCCGTTTGTGCTTCTCTGGTTTTCCTCACCGTGGGTGGCTTATCGCATTAGTCTGCCCCTTAGAAGTGAGATGAGCTCTCTGGGGGCGGAGGAACGCTTGGAACTCAGGGGTTGGGCGCGTCGGATCTGGGCTTTCTTTGAAGAATATGTGGGTCCTGAGGATAACTGGCTCCCGCCGGATAATATACAAATTTATCCACCAAATGGGGTGGCACACCGCACATCTCCGACGAATATCGCGCTCGCCCTGTTGGCGAATTTGGCTGCGCGTGATCTGGGGTACATCACGCTGGAAACTTTGCAGCAACGGGTGGAGAATACCCTCACGAGTATTGAGGGTTTAGAGCGCTGGAACGGGCATTTGTACAACTGGTATGATACCGTACAAAAGCGCCCGCTTCTACCCCTTTATGTCTCCACTGTGGACAGCGGTAATCTGATCCTCTATCTCTTAACCTTAAAACAAGGGTTGGAAGAGGCCTTGGATTCACCCATACTGGATCATAAACTTCTTTACGGGCTGCGCGATACCTATGAGTTATTAGCCCAAGCGGAGGCCAAGGAAAAGAACAAAGCAGGGGACGGGGAGGAAAACGACGCTCCAGACGACAGGGGAGGCGACGCTATAGAGGGAAAATATGCGGCTTTCGGCGGGGCCCTATTCGCATGCATTGCGGAAGCGGATGCCGGGCGACCCACTGGGTTTCAGGATTGGCTCGGCCTTATTGAACTTGGGTTAAACGCTGGAATAAGCATACAGGGACAAAAAGACGGGCGTATTCGGAACACAGAGAGCAAAGAAGGTACGGAGGACACCGAGCAGGCAGAACTCGGAGAATGTGCAGAACATGCGGGGCATGCAGAGGATTCGGAACGTGAGGAAGTTTTGTATTGGGAAGAACGCCTGAGGGCCCAGGTGATGAGCCTTCACCAGGAAATGCAGGCCTTTTATCCGTGGTTGGGACAGTCTTGGGATGCGCTGGAAGAAGAACGTCTGCAAGATATTCTACCTACCTTTTCTCTACGGGAATTGAAAGCCCAATATACCAAGTTGCAAGTGGACGGCTTATCAAGGTTAAAGGAAGAGGTTGCAGCGGGGCTTCAGGCTATTCAGGCTTTCTTGACTCGGGCACAGCACCAGCACAGGCGCTTGCAGGCCCTGGCGATGGTCATGGACTTTCGACCGCTTTATGATGCGGATCGCCAGCTTTTTTCCATCGGCTATCGTATTCATGACGGGGCCTTAGACAAATCCTACTATGATTTACTGGCATCCGAAGCCAGGCAGGCGAGTTTCATTGCCATAGCCAAAGGGGATGTCCCTCAGAGCCATTGGTTCCGCTTAGGCAGGAGCCTGACGGAGGTCAAAGGCCGCCGCGGGCTTGTCTCCTGGAGCGGGACGATGTTCGAATTCCTGATGCCGCTTTTAGTCATGCGCAACTATGAGGGCACACTTCTCGATGAAACTTATCGCGCGATTGTCGAGGTTCAGCGCCTGTATGGGGAAGAACACCATATGCCCTGGGGGATCTCGGAGTCCGGCTTTTATGCCTTTGACGCCCAGCTCAACTATCAATACAAAGCCTTTGGGGTTCCCGGGTTGGGATTGAAACGGGGTCTAATTCAGGATCGGGTCATTGCCCCCTATGCTACTTTTCTTAGCTTAATGGTCGAACCCAAGGCAAGCGCGGCGAATGTCAGGCAGATGGCAAAGATGGGTTTTGCCGGACGCTATGGGCTTTATGAAGCGGTCGATTATACCCCGGAACGGTTACCGACGGGTGAGAATTACCGGATAGTCAAGAGTTTTATGGCGCATCACCAAGGGATGAGTTTCTTGGCGTTGACGAACGTCTTAGAGGAGAATTCTTTGCAGAAGCGCTTCCATGCCAATACCTTGGTGCAATCCGCTGAATTGTTGCTTCAGGAGCGGATTCCGGCGCAGGTGCAGGTCGTACCTCAGCCGGAGGAACGAGTCATTCTCTATGAGACGCGGCATGCACCCGGGGCGGAGGACAAGCGAGCCATCACCGTGACGAGTGCGGAGACGAGCATGCCGGTGGCGCACTTCGTTTCCAATGGCGAGTATTCTGTCATGCTGACAAATTCGGGCTCTGGCTACAGCCGCTTTAAGGATATTGCCGTCACGCGCTGGCGTGAGGATGTAACCCGGGATCATTGGGGGATGTATTTCTATATCCAAAACCTCAACTCTGGGAATGCTTGGTCAGCAACGCACCAGCCTTGGGGAGAGAGCGGTCAGGATTTCAAAGTGTCCTTTGCCCCGGATAAAGTGGAGTTCAACCGCAAAGACGGCAACCTGGCGACACGGACGGAGATCGTGGTTTCGCCAGAAGACCCAGTTGAGATCCGGCGCCTTTCTTTGAGCAATCAGAGCAAGCATGAGCGTACATTGGAGATTACGAGCTATTTCGAAGTGGTATTAGCCCGCCCCAACGATGACTTGGCCCATCCGGCCTTCAGCAACCTCTTTATCCAGACGGAATTTGAGCATCAATCCCTTCTCGCTTCGCGTCGACCGCGCCGGGAGGATCAGGAGCGTCTTTGGCTCATGCATACCGTGGCTTTGGAGGGGGAAGGTGTCGGTTCTCTGCAATATGAGACCGACAGGGCCCGCTTTATTGGACGCGGCAGGACGCTCTCGCGCCCGCAGGCTTTGGAACCGAACCAACCCCTATCTAATTCGGTAGGCCAAGTCATCGATCCGATCATGAGCCTGAGGCAACGGGTACTTGTGCGGCCAGGACAGACCGTGAAGGTCTCCTTCTCGGTTGGGGTAGCGGCAAGCCGGGAGGAAGCAATTCGGCTTGCTGAGAAGTATCGGAATCCGGCAGCTGTGAGCAGGGCTCATGAACTGGCTTGGAGCCACAGCCAAATGGAACTGCGATATTTGAATCTAACCCCGTCAGAAGCGAATGAGGCCTTGAGCCTGGCGGCTCACCTCGTATACACGAGCCCCTGCCGCCGGGATTTCCAGGAGATTTTAACCGAAAACAGTAAGGGGCAGTCAGGCCTTTGGGCTTATGCTATCTCCGGGGATCTACCACTGGTGCTTTTACGGGTACAGGAGTTTTCTGATTTAGATTTTGTGCGGGAGTTTCTGCGCGTCCATGAATACTGGAGCCTAAAAGGGCTGAAGGCTGATTTAGTGATCCTGAACGAAGATGAAAGCGGCTATGTCCAGAGCTTCCAGGATACCTTACGGGATCTCATCGCCATCGGTCATGGCCGGGAATTGATGAACCAGTCTGGGGGAGTTTTCCTCTTGCAAAGAAAACATTTACCCCCAGAGGATATCGCCCTTCTCTTCACTGTGGCGCGAGCTGTATTTTCCAGCAATGCAGGCTCCTGTTCCGTGCAGTTACGCAAAAAGGCCAAGACCTTCTTTATCGAAGTACCTACCCGCGCGAAGGAGCTGGAGGCGCAGCAAACGCCCAAGGGGGACAAAGAAGGCTCCGGAAGCCTGGCAGGCGGACAGAACCTGCAGACAGGGCTTCTCTATGCTAACGGGTATGGCGGGTTTGATGCGGAGATGCGTGAGTATGTGATTGAACTATCCCCAGGGAGCCGTACTCCTTTGCCTTGGCTAAATGTTATCGCTAATCCACGCTTTGGCTTTCAGGTATCAGAGTCTGGGGCTGGGTATACCTGGTCCCTCAATAGCCGGGAAAATAAGCTTACTCCTTGGTCCAATGACCCGATTCAGGATCCGCCGGGTGAGGTGTTTTACTTGCGGGATGAGGTGAGCGGGGAGTATTGGACTCCGACTGCTTCCCCGATTCGAGACGGGGGGCGTTATCAGATCCGGCATGGCCAAGGGTATTCTTATTTCAACCACGTGAGCCAGGAGCTTGACCAGGAGATGCTCCTCTTCGTCCCCCTGGAAGACCCGCTGAAAGTGGTACAAGTGCGGCTGAAAAACCTGAGGCCGGCTAAGCGGACACTTACTGCCACTTACTATGCGGAAATGGTGCTCGGAGTGGCCCGCGAGCAGAGTTCACCCTACCTGGTGAGTGAGTTCGACGCGGAGTCTCAGTCTCTGTTCATGAGGAATACGTATCAGGAGGAATTTACAGGCCGACGGGCGTTCCTGGCGGGACAGGGAGGAACGGTTTCTTCCTATACCGGAGATCGCAGTGAATTTATCGGTCGCAACGGGAATTTGCGGGAGCCTCTGGGTCTGATTCAGGATGAACTCAGTCAGGCTGTTGGCGCAGGACTGGATCCCTGTGCCGCCTTGCAGCTTAAATTCACCCTGGGTCCGGGTGAAGAGAAAAACATCTTTTTCTTCTTCGGTGAGGCGGAAAGCCGTGAGGCCGCCCAAACCCTCATTGCCCATTACCGTGATCCCAGTCGTACGGAGCATGCTTTCAAGGTTATCCAAAGATTTTGGCAGGAACTGACAGGGAGATTGCAAGTGGAGACCCCGGAACCATCCCTGAATCTCCTCATGAACAGCTGGCTCTTGTACCAGACGGTGGTGTGCCGTCTCTGGGCGCGCTCAGCGTTCTACCAATCTGGGGGGGCCTATGGCTTCAGAGATCAATTACAGGATGTCATGGCTTTGAGCGTTGCGGCCCCAGACTGGATACGGGATCAGATTATTAAGCATTGTGCTCATCAATTTAAGGAAGGGGACGTCCAACATTGGTGGCATGCAGAAAAGGGAAAAGGGATCCGAACCAAATTCTCAGATGATTTTCTCTGGCTCCCATTTGTGACCGCAGATTACCTCGAACACACTGGGGATGACTCTGTGCTCGAAGAGCGAGTGCCCTTCCTCGAAGATACCCCCTTAGCAGTTGAGGAAGATGAACGCTACTTTATACCCCAGGTATCTGCGGATAAGGGAAGCGTGTATGAACATTGTATTCGGGCGATTGAACATGGCTTGCGTTTCGGGGAGCACGGGCTGCCGTTGATCGGATCCGGGGACTGGAATGATGGTTTCAGCCGGATTGGCCGTTTGGGGAAAGGGGAGAGCGTTTGGCTGGGGTGGTTTCTCTATAAGACCCTGCAACGTTTTGCTCCCATTGCGGAGACCCGTCTCGATGAGGAACGGGCGAAGCGTTACCGTCTCATTGCTCATCAACTCCAGGAGAGCCTGGAACGCGATGGCTGGGATGGCGGCTGGTATCGCAGGGCTTATTTTGATGATGGCACCCCGCTCGGTTCAGCACGCAATCAAGAATGCCAAATCGACGCCATTGCTCAGTCTTGGGCCGTGATCTCCGGGGCGGCCCGTGAAAGCCGGGCCGAGGATGCTATGCTCGCCTTGGAGCACTACCTCTGGCGGCGTGAGGAAGGGATCCTGGTGCTTTTGACCCCGCCGTTTGATAAAGCGGCTATGGATCCGGGTTATATCAAAGGGTATGTCCCCGGTGTCCGGGAGAATGGTGGTCAGTATACGCATGGAGCGATCTGGGCGGTTCTGGCGTTCAGCCTTATGGGAGAGGGAGACAAGGCCTATGAGCTTTTCCAAATGTTGAATCCCATCAACCATGCTCGCACGGAAAGCGAAGTGTCACGTTACAAGACAGAACCTTATGTAATGGCGGCCGATGTCTATGCTGTTCATCCGCATGCCGGACGGGGGGGCTGGAGTTGGTATACCGGTGCGGCCGGGTGGATGTACCAGGCTGGGCTGGAAGGAATACTCGGCTTCAACATAGAAGGGGCAGTTCTGCGGCTGAATCCCTGTATCCCTAGGCATTGGAGCGGGTATAAACTGAAGTATCTGTTCAAGCATACAATTTATCAGATCACCGTAGAGAACCCAGACAGGAATTCCCAAGGAATTCGGGAGCTGTGGCTGGATGGGGTCCATGTGGCAGGTGATCGTTTGGGGTTGGTGGATGATCGCCGGGAGCACAGGGTAAGGGTTAAACTTTAGAGGAAAGTAGAGGAAAGGGGACATTCCTCCTTTGGAGGAATGTCCTACTTTAGAGGGCAGTGCGGGCAATTTACGGGGAACCATGGTGCACATAGTTATCGAGCCAGAGGATATGGAATTCTTCGTCGAGAAGGTATGCCATTAAAGCGTGGTGAATGACAGGAAATGTCTTTGCTTCGGAAATGAAGTCCCGATAGGTAGCAGCCGCTTTCTTTTCGAGCATGACGGCTAGTTTTAGTCCGTTGGTTTTACTGATGCTTTCGGCGGATTCGCCAAGGATTTGGGCTGCAAAGTTAAAGAGTGTGCCCGTCAATGAGGGTAGCTCCAGATTAGCTTTACCGATCAAATTTGCAAAGAATTGGGCATGTGTTTCTTCAGTAGTAATGAGCTTCTCAAAAGCTTGGATATGATACTCATCAGTTAAAGTGGAAAGCTGGCTGCGATAGTAGGCAACCTGGAAAGTTTCAAGGATATAGAATTCCTTGAGTCGATAAATAAACTTTGAATTCATAGCTTTTCCTCGCAATGTTCATAAAAATAAGGATTAGTCGAACGATGTCTTTGACTAATCCTTATTCTGTTCAAATCAGTTAACTTTATGAAAACTGATTAACTCTGCGTGCCCCGACAAAGTGGGATTTCCAATACGAGCCTAAGGCGTAAATCGTGACCCCTTTGGAAGTTGAGGCATTGATGAACTGCCCACCTCCGACATAAATCCCGAGGTGATCGATCCCGTTTCCGTTTAAAGCAAAGAATACGAGGTCGCCAGGTTGCAAATTATCAAAGCTCACGGCATTCCCTACCTGGTATTGGTCACGCGAAACCCGGGGGAGAGAAATGCCATGCTTAGCAAAAACATATTGGGAAAAGCCGGAGCAGTCAAACCCGGATGGGGTAGTGCCTCCCCAGACATATTTGACGCCGAGATATTGTTTGGCTGTGGTAATCACGGCTGAAGCTTTGCCTCCGTTTAATGGGGCTGGGGAAGAGGTTAGCGAGGAGCCGCCGCGTGAAGCCACAGGTTTTGTCGTTGGTGCAGAAGCCGGGCGGGAGGGTTGAGAAGGCTTGCTGACGGCAGGCTCTTGAGCTGGAGCCGTTGGCGCCGGTTTCGAGGCGGAAACTGTGGTTGCTGCAGGCTGAGCCTGGGCAGGGTCCTTTGCTGTGGCTCCTGTTGCGCTAACAGGAACGGGGGCTAGCGTATCGGCTGCGGTTGCGGCCGACGCCGACGCGACGGCTAGTGAGCCGCTTTGAGCTGACACAAAACTTTCTTCGCTCATCTGAGCGGGCGCTATGGTGGCCGTCCCTACGAAGAGACTGGCGATAAGAAACGGAATCATGAGAGTCAGTGGTTTTTTCATTTGGCATCGTCCTTTCTAATTGATTGGGCTAGCCGAAAAGGCTACCAACTCACAACCGAATGATGTGTGAGAGGTTGTTTCTAGTATAGAAGATTCAGCTCCAATTTGTCGAAGGTAATTTGTAGTTTTAGTAGATATTTATGGGTTGCGATGTAAACATTGTATTTATTCACTGAGTTGCCTTCTTGTGTGTGGCAGGATGTTTTTCGAAAATCCCTGTCTTTCTTGCCTGGATTTTCCTTTGCAGTAGCCGCAACGACGTTGGTCGGCCAGGCTTTGGGAGCCAAGGATCCGGAAGAAGCGTAGGAGAGCGGCAAGATTGCGGCTGGTGTCGCGATCGGGCTCATGAGTATGATGGGTGTGTGATTTCGCAGCCGCCCTTGGCGCTGGTTATGGGGATTGGCAACGGTAATCTTTGGTCTGTCGGCACTAGTGATCAAATATTTTCGCTTGCTGGCTGTGTCAGCCTCTGAGAAAGTGGAAAGCTAAGTATGGAGCTGGGGAAAGCTAAGTCAGGGAACAAAAAGCTAATCAGGGAACAGTAATAGAAAAACTTCCGAGTGAAGGGTGAAAGAGACAGCAGGCGGCTCCAACATATTTGGAGTCGCCTGCTTGTCGTGCGACAAAAGGAACCGTCCCACTTGTCGCACCCTTGTCGCGCTTTACGCCTCCGCGCGTGCATACCCCTTGCGATTGAGGGAGATGAAGGCGGCGACGAAGGCAATCCCCGCGGCCGCAAGCATGACGGTGTGATAGGCAGACATAAAGGCTGCAGTCTGCTGGAGAGCGCTGGGATGAGGAAGTGTGGCCAAGTGAGCCGCTTGGCGGTTTTCAAAGAGGGAGACGGAGAAAGCGATCCCTAGAACCATGCCGACGTTGCGCACGAGGGCATTAATACCGCCGGCGATCCCAAGTTTAGGGGGCGGGACGGAACTCATGACACTGGAATTATTGGGGGAGTTGAACATTCCTGCTCCTAGACCGTTCAAGAGCGGACCAGGGATGATTTGCCAGGCGCTAGCCGTGGCCGAAATCGTTGAGAGATATAGAAAACCAAGCCCAGTTAAGACCAGCCCGCCCGTAGTGAGGGCGATCGGGCCGATTTTGTCGGAGGCATAGCCGCTGATGGGAGCGACAACGGCCATAACCAAGGGAAATGAGGTCATGAGAAGTCCAACTTGGGTGGTGCTGTAGTTTAAAATGTGCTGGAGATAGAAGGGCATGAGCATGGTATTGGAAAAGAGGGCGACAAAGGAAAGGAGGCTGGAGACGTTTCCGGCTAAGAATGGCCGATTTTTAAAGAGGCTGAGCTCGATCATCGGGTTCGGTACTCTGAGTTCCGTGGTGAAAAAGAAGATGAGCAGGATGATTCCGGCGACAAGTCCGGTGAGGATCGGGGTGGAACCCCAACCCCAGTCCTGGCCGTTGCTGAAGGCAAAGAGGAGGCTTACCATGCCGAGGGTAAAGAAAATGCCACCGCTAAAATCAAAACGTTCATGGCTTCCGCGCGCTTTGTCAGCGGGTAAGATGATCCGGGCGGCGAGGTAGCCTATGATCCCAATCGGTATATTGATAAAGAAGATCGCTCGCCAACTGGTAGCACCGATCAGTAGTCCCCCAACAGCCGGTCCCGCGAGGGAGCCTAGGGCGACGACTGTACCGGTCATACCCAAGGCCCGCCCTCGTTCCTGAGGCGGAAATGCTGCGGTGATAATGGCGGCACTATTGGCCATGAGCATGGAGGCTCCTATGGCTTGGAAAATACGCATTACTACGAGAAACCAAAGGTTTGTCGAAAGTCCGCACAAGAAAGAGCCTAAAGTGAAGACGATGAACCCAAGCGAGTATATGCGTTTGCGCCCAAGCAAATCCGCCGTTCGTCCAAAGATTGGCAACAAACTGGAAATGGTCAAAAGATAGGCGGAAACCACCCACTGCAAAGCAGTGAGTTGGGCGTGCAACTGGCCGGACATCGTAGGCAAAGCGACGTTAACAATGCTGCTGTCCAAGGTGGCCATGAAGGTTCCAACCGCGACATTGGCGAGGATAAACCAGCGGTAGCGGGGAGAGTTTTTAAAGCCCTTGGGCGTATCGTTCGCGGTAATCGAGTGCGCGTTGGGGTGCTGATCCTGGTTTTGCATTTCGGACCCTCCCGACGATTGAGATTCTATGTGGGTTAGTTTGTTCCGCATTATATCATGAAGCATACGTTTTGTGTACTAAGTATTTTTGATTTTAAATCCGAGGTCAAAATAATGAGTTACTGGTCAGCATGTTTAGAAAGAATAAAGTTCAATAAGTTCCAGTAACATCCTAATGAATTCGGAACACGGAAGCCGTTTGCATCATAGGCGTAGGTGCTTGAGCCTATGGGTGTGTTGTAGGTCGACATATCCGGCTGAGGTTGGCTGTTTTGGGTGGCAAGGCTGCCGATGATTTGATGGGCCTCGTTGTAAACATAGCTGTCCTGAGTTTTGTTAGGGTTGGCTCTGGCGATTAGGCTGTTTCCCTCATCATACGTGAAAGCCACCGTTTGGTTGGAATCGCCTGTTGCGGTTTGTTCGAGGCTGGCGGCGTTATAGGTAAACCCAAAAGGAACGGCGGTGGTATTTCCCGCATAGTTGACAATCAGTTTCGGGGGGAGTAGGTTTTGTACATATGTTACATACAAGCATGGGCTACAGGCATAAAGTAAAGCAAGAGGACAAACAGGGGAGTAAAAAGTTATGGGGGGATCAACGATGTCCAGGCAATCATTATCGATTGAAGGGATGACCTGCCAAAGCTGTGTTATGAAGGTGAGCAAGGCCATCTTTTCTGTTCCGGGGGTCAGCGGAGTCAATGTGAATTTGCAGAGGGAGAAGGCTTCTTTTGAGTTATCAGGCCAAAAGGGATTAGTGAAAGACATTATAAAGGCTATTGAGAGGGCTGGCTACGGGGCGAGTGTTGAGAAGAAGTTTGATTGGTTTTATGTTTGGGGATTTTTAATTCTTGTCGTATTGATGATGGTTTCCAATCGTTTGAAGGGTTATGAACCATCTTTGAGCGATGCCAGTTATGGCTTGCTCTTCGTGATTGGCCTGTTTACCTCTGTACATTGTGTAGGGATGTGCGGGGGGATCACTTTGAGCCAAGTCGCAGTCGGACAATCCTTTCGAGTACGATCTGTCTCACTAGTCCAGTATCACTTAGGACGAATTCTTTCGTATACTTTGGTTGGGGCTGTGTTAGGCGGAATCGGCGCCTTTGCTTCTCCAAGTGATCGCTTACGCGGCATTTTGACGGTGGCTGGCGGGCTGGGAATGGCACTATTTGCCTTGGCGGGCATTGCCCCGCGTTGGTTTGGGAAAATCAGGCTACCGAATTTTGCAGCGGGACGGGCCCGCGCTGAAGGTTTTTTCGGACATAGCTCCTGGGGTATCGGCTTCATTAATGGATTTGTTCCCTGTGGGCCATTGCAGGGAATGCAGCTTTTTGCTTTAGCTAGCGGGAGTGCTTGGCGGGGCGGGTTATCCATGCTCATCTTTTCCTTGGGCACCATTCCGTTGCTCTTAGGATTCGGCACCTTTGTGACCTTGTTGAGTGTAAAATTCCGTATCCGACTCGTTAAGTTAGGTCTTTTGTTCGTTTTGTTACTGGGTTTCATGATGGTGATGCGCGGGATGGGTTTTCTTGTGAAAGGGTAAGGAGCCACGATGAGCGAGCGAATCGAATGATCTGGCCCAGAAAGTCAAGGCCGGTTGAGATGGCTGCTAAAGAGAATTTAGGAGTGTGTTCAGGATGTACAATGTCGTCATACTTGGAATCGTCAGCTTGCTTACTGATATCAGCACGGAGATGGTTTACCCACTTCTGCCGATTTTCTTAACATCCTCGTTGGGAGCCAGTCCGGCGATTGTTGGAATCATTGAAGGGATCGCGGAAAGTTTAGCGAGTTTGCTTAAGGTGTTCTCCGGCTATATTGGCGACCAGACGAGCCGCAAAAAAGAACTTGCGATTGTCGGTTACGGCGGCTCGTTTTTGGGCAAAGCAGTGCTCCTCTTGGCTGGTTCCTGGGGAATGGTGCTGTTGGCTCGCATGACCGACCGTCTGGGCAAAGGGATTCGTACGGCTCCTCGGGATGCCTTGATTGCGGACGCGGCGGATCCCAAGGCTCGGGGGCGTGCATTTGGGCTGCATAGGGCGCTGGATACCTTGGGTGCCACCGTGGGTGTGGCGATTGCTTATCTTCTTTTGACGGGAAGCGTTGCCACGAGTAATGAAACTTTTAAGCGGATTTTCCTCTTATCGATGATCCCAGCCATGCTTGGAGTTCTGGCTTTGTTTCTTGTCCGCCAGCCTCGGGCAGCTCGTGAAGGTAGAAAGTCCCTTTCTTTTTCTTGGAGAAAACTCAACGGGAAACTGAAGGCATTTTTGATTTTGGCGTTTATCTTTACCCTGGGCAACTCATCCAATCAGTTTTTGCTGCTTAAAGCGAGCTATTTAGGAGCGAGTGTCCCTACGGTTTTACTCATGTATCTTGTCTATAATCTCAGTTATGGGGCTCTTTCATATCCAGCCGGGCGTTTTTCAGACAAGATTGGGCGTAAGCGGGTTCTGGTAGCGGGATATTTGATCTATGCCTTGGTCTATTTTGCCTTTGCCCGGGTCAGTGAGGCAGCGAATCTTTGGCTCTTGTTTATCGTATACGGTTTTTATATTGCGTTTACTCATGGAGTTGAGAAAGCACTTTTGGCAGATATCGCCCCGGCTGATTTACGTGGGACCGTGCTGGGTCTGCACGCCACGTTAGTGGGGGCAGCGCTGTTACCGGCTTCTTTGATTGCGGGTTTTCTCTGGGATTGGCTCGGTGCATCCGCTCCCTTTTACTTTGGAAGCATTATGGGACTGCTGGCTGCGCTGGGGTTGGTCTATATTTTTCGGGATGAGACACTATAGAGGTCATAGAGGTCAGGGGACACACCTCCTCATTATGTAAACTGTTGGGCGGCTCGGAGGAATGTCCCCATTAAAGGCATGCGGGTCGGATGGACCTGAAACAGTGGCATGAATATTGCATGGATATTCTGAATATTGGGACGCAAGAGCGGCGCAATAGAAAGGAGCGATTGCTATGATTTTAGCCCCGGCCGAGCGGATTAGGCTATATACAGAGAAGGGGTGGTGGGGAAGGAAAAATCTGCTGCAATATTTCGAGGAGCATGTGGCGGAGATGCCGGAGCACATGGCCTTGGTCGATCCTCTGAATCGGGAAGAACTGACAGGTTCAGCGCCCGAACGTTTGACTTATCGGGAGCTGCAAAAGGCGTCACTGCAGGTGGCGGTCGCCTTGGTGAACTTAGGGATTGGCAAGGATGACATTGTTCTCGTACAGTTGCCGAACACCTGGGAATTGGCCATGTTGTATCTGGCGATTTCCCGTGCGGGGGCCGTGATTTCGCCGGTGCCGATGCAGTGGCGGTTGAAAGAACTGGAATATGTTGCCCGCTTGACGGAGGCGAAGGCCTTGATCACGATTGGGGATTTTCGCGGCGTCAACTATAGGGAAATGGGGCTAATCTTGCAAGAAAAGGTTCCTCAGGTAAAGCATCTTTTAAGCCTTGAAGACATCCGTAAGTTTTCTCAACAGGAAAACGACACTAACGTTCTCGCAAGTATTGAAGTCGATGCCAATGACATTCTTACGATTTGCTGGACGTCAGGGACAGAAGCGGACTCCAAAGGCTGTCCCATGAGCCATAACAACTGGATCTTTCAGTGCAATATGGGGATTCAGGCCGCGGATATCCGCAAGGGGGATGTGCAGTTTACGGCAGGGCCATTAGTGAACATGGGAGCTTTGGGGACGACCTTCATGCCTTGGCTGATGCTCGGGGGTACTTTTGTGCTTCATCATCCCTTCGATCCGCAAGTTTTTGTACGCCAGATGATGATGGAGAAGGTAAACTACACCCTTTTAGTGCCGGCAGTGGCCAATTTGCTGGCGAAGCACCCTCAGGCTGACCTATTTGATTTCAGTTCTGTACGTTCCATTACGCTGGGGTCTGCTCCGCTTTCTCTGTTTGCCGTGAAGGAGTTTAAACGCAGGTGGAATATTGATATTGGCAATATTTGGGGTCAGAATGAGGGGACCGGTATTGTCTCTGGGCCGCGTGATGTGCCCGATATGGAAAAACGGGTGGATCATCTGCCCCAATTCGGCAAACCCGGTTCCCACTGGTCCTCAAATGTGGATGGGATCGAGACGAAGATTGTGGATCCGGCTACGGGGCAGGAACTTTCTGAAGTGGGCTTTGTCGGTGAGCTGGCTTATAAGGGGCCAAACGTGTTTCCGGGGTATTTTAGACGCCCTGATTTAACGGCCAAAGCCTTTGATGAAGATGGTTATTTCTATACCGGAGACTTGTTTCAAATTCGGGAAGGAAACTATATCAGTTTCTTTGATCGGAAGAAGGATATTATCATCCGAGGCGGGTATAACATCAGTGCTCAAGAGGTAGAAAATGTTCTTATGGGACATCCGAAAGTCAGCGATGTTGCAGCGGTAGGCATGGCAGACGAAATTTTAGGTGAACGGACGTGTGTTTTTGTCGTGGCGAAGCCGGGAGAAAGCTTGGATATGCCAGAAATTAAAGCTTTTATGGCCGAGCAAGGTGTAGCCAGTTACAAATGGCCGGAGCGACTGGAATTACTGGAGTCTATTCCCCGCAATCCAACGGGCAAGATTTTAAAAACAGCCTTGCGGAAACAGTTGAAAGAGACGAGTAATCAGGCGAGTCCAGCGCAAGCCTAATCGGATGTCGGAGGCCAGAGGTCGGAGGTCGGAGGTCGGAGGTCGGAGGAATGGGCAGGACAGGACGTCAACTGTCTAGTCAATTGACAGGACAGGACAGTCATAGATGTCCACAGGCTGCGGGTGTTCGGAGGCCTGGCTAAGGCTGAAGCTTTCAGGAAAAATGCGTTGCTCTCCGGTGGCACGGGATTTGCAATGCAATTATTTAGGTTCGCGTAACGACAAGGTTAAATAGAGTGGGATGGAAAGGGTGGTTTATTATGCAGGAAGCAGTGATTGTTGAGGCGGTAAGGACAGCGGTTGGGCGTCGAAATGGATCGTTTAGCGGGACTCGGTCGGAGGATTTGGCGGGGATGGTTCTGCGCGAAGTTGTGAAGCGCGTTGGGGTGGATCCAAAGTTGGTCGAAGATGTGATTATGGGCTGTGTCTCGCAAGTGGGAGAGCAAGCCTCTTGTATTGGACGACAGGCGGCTTTGATTGCTGATTATCCAATGCATGTCCCAGGGGTGACCATTGATCGGCAGTGCGGTTCCAGCCAGCAGGCTGTTCATTTTGCGGCCCAGGCGGTGATCGCGGGGGATATGGAGGTGGTGGTTGCCGCCGGAATTGAAAACATGACACGAGTTCCCATGGGATCAAACTTTCAGGGGATGGTGTTTTCCAAGGAACTAACCTCACGTTATGAAATCATCCCCCAAGGGCTCTCCGCAGAGCGGATTGCTGATAAGTGGGGCTTGAGTCGTCAGCAACTGGATGAGTTCGCTCTGGAAAGCCATCAAAGGGCCTTAAAAGCGCAGGCAGAAGGACGTTTCGAGCGTGAGATTATACCGATTGAAGTGACTTTGCCGGATGGAACCAAGACGGTGGTAAAAATGGATGAAGGCCCGCGCCAAGATACGAATTTGGAAAAGCTGGCTCATTTGAAACCTCCCTTTAAAGAAAACGGGAAAATAACCGCTGGAAATGCGAGTCAAATTAGTGACGGGGCGGCAGCGATTCTTGTCATGTCCAGGGAAAAGGCGCAAGCCTTAGGCTTAAAGCCCCGTTTTCGGGTCCTCGCCCGTACGGTGATCGGTTCAGACCCGACCTTGATGTTAACGGGGCCGATTGCAGCCACAGAGAAAGTCTTGGCGAAGGCGGGTTTAAGTATCCACGATATTGATATATTTGAGGTCAATGAAGCCTTTGCTCCGGTTCCTTTGGCTTGGCTCCTGGAAACAGGTGCCGATCCGAAGAAGCTGAATCCGAATGGGGGTGCGATCGCGCTCGGTCATCCGCTTGGGGCGAGTGGGGCCCGGGTTATGACAACGATGCTCTATGAACTGGAGCGCACGGGCGGGCGCTATGGGCTGCAGACCATGTGCGAAGGGCATGGCATGGCGAACGCGACCATCATCGAGCGCCTCGATTAGGACTCTGGGGCTTAGCGGGCGAAGTAGGGGGGGAACAGGGGAATGCTGATTGAGTTTAATGGCAAAAAGCCGAAGGTCTCGGAGAACGCTTTTATTGCTCCCAATGCCACACTGATTGGCGATGTAACGGTCGGAGAAGGAGCGAGTATCTGGTTCGGGGCGCAGTTGCGGGCAGACTTTGGCAAGATCGTGGTGGGAAAAGGGAGCAGCATTCAGGACAATGCGGTGGTGCATGTCCTCCCCGGAGGTCAGACAACGATTGAGGATCAGGTGACCGTTGGTCACGGAGCAGTTATTCATAACGCTATCCTTCGCAAAGGATGCTTGATCGGAATGAATGCCGTGATTTTAGATAATGCTGTCGTTGGGGAACAAGCGCTGGTCGCGGCCGGAAGCGTTGTTACGGAGGGTACAGAGGTAGCGGCCCACCATCTTGTGACAGATTCCCCGGCTAAACCCAAAAAGGAAATATCCGGGAATTCTCTGTGGTGGGTGGAACAAAGCGCCGAGATCTACATTCAACTTGCCCAGGCTTACTTAAAAGCAGGTATTGGGACGGTGCGTGGGTAAGGCGAGTAGATTGCATATGTCAGGGGGGGATATCAGATATGGATATAAAAAATGTTGTGGCGTTAGTGACCGGAGGGGCGTCAGGACTGGGTGAAGCCACGGTGCGTAGGATCGTCCATGACGGTGGGAAGGCCGTAATTCTGGATTTGGCGGTGGACAGAGGGGAGAAGCTGGTTACCGAATTGGGTGGCAATGCTATTTTCCAACGGACTGATGTCGCCAGCGAGGATAGCGTACAGGCTGCAGTTGAACGCGCCGTAGAGGTGTTTGGGAGTATTACAACGGTGGTGAACTGTGCAGGGATCGCGGTGGCAGAGAAAGTCTTGGGCAAAAAAGGCCCTCATGTTCTAGCGAGTTTTACGAAAGTTATAACCATTAATTTGATCGGGAGCTTTAATGTGATTCGCTTGGCTGCGGCTCAAATGGTCAAGAATCAGCCGAATCCTGGCGGGGAGCGTGGCGTTATTGTTAATACAGCGTCCGTGGCGGCCTTTGAGGGGCAGATCGGGCAAGCGGCTTATAGTGCCTCTAAAGGAGGCATTGTCGGGATGACTTTGCCTATCGCCAGGGAATTTGCGCCTCAAGGAATTCGGGTGCTGACGATCGCCCCGGGGCTCTTTGAAACGCCGATGTTTGATACTCTCCCCGAAGCCGCCCGGCAGGCGCTGGGGGCGATGGTGCCGTTTCCCTCCCGGCTTGGTTATCCGGAAGAGTATGCGCTCTTGGTTAAAAGCATCATCGAGAATCCGATGCTCAACGGTACTACGATCCGTCTGGATGGTGCCATTCGCATGCAGCCGAAGTAAAGCGTTAAAAAGGGGGAGAACAATGGGGATATATACGGCTGAGCACCAGATGTTTCGCCAGGCCTTCACTAAGTTTGTGGCCAGAGAATTGGTTCCCCAGCTTGATGAATGGGAAGCCAACCGCGAGGTTCCACGTTCCGTTTGGAGAAAGCTTGGCGAACAGGGATACCTCTGCCCTTGGCTTGAAGAACGTTTTGGGGGAGGTGGAGCTGATTTTCTCTATTCGGCTATTATTGCCGATGAACTATCTAAAGCCGGTGTTGGGATAGGGTTTGGCTTGCATAGTGATATTATTGCTCCCTACATTCATAGTTTTGGCAGCGAGGAGCAAAAAGCTAAGTGGCTGCCCGGGTGTGCCTCAGGTGAAAAAATCCTGGCGATCGCCATGACCGAACCGAATGCAGGCTCAGATCTGCAGGGAATCCAGACAACGGCCGTTCGTGATGGGAACGAGTATGTGCTTAACGGCTCGAAGACCTTTATCAGTAACGGTATTTCGGCAGACTTGGTTATTGTGGTGGCTAAGACGGGTATCCAGGGCATCCCGGCCAGCCGGGGCCTAAGCTTGATTGTGGTTGAAGAGGGAACTCCTGGGTTTGTTAAAGGGCGCAAGCTCAATAAGCTCGGGATGCACAGTCAGGATACAGCGGAGATGTATTTTGAGAACTGTCGGGTTCCTGTAGCGAATCGACTCGGTGAAGAAGGGCGCGGTTTTCACTACCTTATGGAAAAGCTGCAACAGGAGCGGTTGGTTTCGGCCATTGGTTCGCAGGGATTGGCTGAGCGGATGCTAACGGATGCTCTGGAGTATGCCAAGTCGCGGCAGGCCTTCGGCCAGGCGATCGGAAAGTTTCAACATAATGCCTTCAAGCTGGCTGAAATGGCGACTGAAGTAGAAATTGGACGTACCTTTGTTGAGAGTTTAATCACCGATCATAGCGAGGGGAAGGATATCGTTACTAAGGTGTCGATGGCTAAATATTGGATTGGGGAAATGGCTAACAGGGTTGCTTATGACGCGCTTCAGCTCTATGGCGGCTATGGTTACATGGAAGAATACCCGATTGCCCGCCATTATCGCGATGTGCGCGTGCACACTATTTTTGCCGGCACCTCGGAAATAATGAAGCTGATTGTTTCAAGGAAGTTAGGGTTATAGAATACTTTTGCCCGAGAACTTTATCGTTGGGGACGGAAATCTCCCGACCTAACGGATCTTAGAGCAAAGTTCGGTAGTAACGTGTCAAGAGGAGTGACGAGATGTACAAACTGCTCACCGGGATGAAGATTCTCGATTTAACCCGTTTGCTTCCGGGAGGATATGCCACTCAGCTCCTGGGAGACTTGGGAGCTGAGGTACTAAAAGTGGAGGAGCCCTGGCAGGGGGATTATATGCGCTGGATGGAGCCGTATTTTCCTGGGACTCAGGAAAGCGCACTCTATTTTGGGCTGAACCGAAATAAGAAAAGCCTAAAACTAAACTTGAAAAGTTCCGAGGGCAGAGAAGTCTTCTTCAAACTTTTAAAGAGCTATGATGTGGTGTTGGAAGGTTTCCGGCCCGGAGTCATGGAGAGTTTGGGGCTGGGATATGAGGTTTTGCAAGCGGCTAACCCACGTGTGATCCTTTGCTCTATCTCCGGGTATGGGCAGGATGGGCCTTATCGGCTGCGCTCGGGGCATGATATTAATTATACAGCGATTGCAGGGGCTTTGGGTCTGGCAGGGGTACCCGGCGGGCAACCTGTACTGCCTGCTGTACAGGTTGCCGATCTAGGCGGGGGTGCCTTGTTGGCGGTTGCTGGGGTGCTCGCAGCCTATATTGCTCGCGAACGGACGGGCGTGGGAGAGTATGTCGATGTGTCCATGCTGGATGGGGCGGTTTCTTGGATGACGATGCTCTATGCTCAGCTCGCCGCAGGCGATCCGACCCTAAAACGGGGAGAGGGGCGTTTGAGCGGCGGGGATATCTGTTACCATGTCTACGAGAGTAAAGATGGGAGCTACATGAGTTTGGGCGCCTTGGAGCCGAAGTTCTGGCAGGCGTTTTGTCAGACAGTGGGGAGAGAGGATCTCATCAGCCAGCAGTTTTCCCGCGATCCGGGGGCTTTGGCGGAGGTTGAAAGCATCTTTAAGCAAAAAACCCAGGCAGAGTGGGTGGAGTTTCTTCAGGACAAAGATCTTTGTTGCGAACCGATCCTCGAACCGTTCGAAGCTAAGGAACATCCTCAGGTGCGTCACCGGAGCCTTTTTCTGTCGCTTGTGCATCCTCAGGCGGGTAGGGTTGAAGTGGTCGGAAATCCCCTTAAATTCAGCCGGGAAGAGGCACAACCTGATCGCTTGCCACCTGGGTTTGGGGAGCATACGGCAGAAGTTCTTGAGAAAGAAGGCTTTTCTGCCGAGGAGGTAGCGAGGCTTAAGGAAAGGAAAATTATTGGGTAGAACGGTTCAGTGCCACGGTGAAGAAGAACCCTCGTACCAGCGGGGTGAGGCTAGGGGAGTGAAATTTTTACGAGGAGTGAGCGGAATGGACCTATTTTCTTTGCTTGCACGCAATGCTCATAAGTTCCCTGAAAAAGAGGCTCTAGTTTGTGGCGAAAGACGTCACACGTGGTCTCAGCTGTATCAGCGGGTCGAAGCTTTGGCAGGTGCTATGTCATATCGCGGAATCGAGAAGGGGGATAAAGTTGCCCTACTCTTGGATAATTCGGATTATTTTATTGAGATCCATTTTGCGGTAGCCCGTTTGGGAGCCATTGGTGTGCCGCTTAACTACCGTTTGGCTGGCGATGAGCTTGCTTATATTCTGAACAATAGCGATAGCAAGATGTTGTTTTATGGCAGCACCTTTGAGAAAGCTGTTGAGCATATTCGGACGAGAATCCTGAAGATTGAATCTAGTATTCAAGTTGGGAACGCGGGCGGGCCCTATGACCAGATGTTTGCGGAAGGCAGAATTTCACCGCCGGTTCTGGTTGAGGGCACCGATCCAAACCTTGTTCTCTATACTTCAGGGACAACGGGTAGGCCTAAGGGTGCTGTTCTTACCCATGATAACAGCATATGGAATGCTCTGAATATGGTTATTGATGCCCGTATTGAGCCGGAGGATCGAGGAATTGTCATACCCCCGCTTTATCATTCCGCAGCGATTAATTGCTGGATGCTTCCCCATGT
The DNA here is from genome assembly GCA_021811425.1 of Bacillota bacterium. Taxonomy (GTDB): domain Bacteria; phylum Bacillota; class Desulfitobacteriia; order Desulfitobacteriales; family Desulfitobacteriaceae; genus JAJZPA01. The sequence goes on from JAJZPA010000004.1 coordinate 25,190, forward strand.
GTTTGTGGGGGCAGCCTTGGTGATTGAAAATACGTTTAATCCAGTTGAACTTCCCAAACGGTTAATCGAGGAAAAGATCACAAATATGTTTCTGGTGCCGGCGATGTATAACTTCTTGCTTCAAGTTCCTGGTATCGAGACTTTCAACTTGAGTTTCGTGCGTTTATTAGGCACAGGGGCATCCATCATGCCTGTTGAGTTGAAACAAAAAGTGCATAAACTCTTTGCAAATGCAGGAATTATTGATGTTTACGGCCTTACCGAAGCAGGTCCGGGAGTGACCATTCTTAAAGCCAAGGATGCGTTTAGAAAAGAAGGTTCAGTAGGCCGGGCTTTGTCCACTTTGGAGGTTCGTGTCGTTGACCCTAATGGGCGGGAAGTAGGGATCGGGGAGGTGGGTGAGATAATTGCCCGCGGACCAACGATTATGAAAGAGTATTACCAATTGCCGGAGGCCACGGCAACGGCTCTCCGTGAGGGTTGGCTTTACACCGGCGATCTTGCCCGCATGGATGAAGAAGGATTTCTCTATGTGGTTGATCGGAAAAAGGACATGATCATCAGCGGCGGCGAAAACATTTATCCAGCCGAAGTGGAAGCTGTTTTGTATCAACATGCCAAAATTCTAGATGCGGCAGTCATTGGGTATCCAGATGCTCAGTGGGGGGAAAGTATCTGCGCCCTCATTGTGGTTCGACCGGGCGAAACGCTGACACCAGAAGAAGTGGTTGAGTTTACCAAAGGGAAATTAGCAGGATATAAGAAGCCTCGTCAGGTGGTCTTCGTCGAGGCCCTGCCCCGGAACCCGTCAGGCAAGGTGTTGAAGACGGTGTTGCGTCAAGAATATGGAAACCGGGTGTGAATCAGAAGTCAGAAGTCGGAGGTCGGAAGTCGTCCAGGCAAGTCAGATGTCTGATGTTTTATAAGCGTGGCGCAGCTTTGACTGCGCCATTACTTGGTTTCTGACGAGAACAAGTTCCTAAAAAATATCCTTCAAGGAGACGGCTAAACCAGAAAAACAGGTTGACAACGCTATACCAGCATCTTTGTAAACACCAATTTGTTCGTATAATCCATCATTAAGAATATTAACTTCAATGGTTCTGAATTTCGGATTAACAAGCCAATATTCTTTTACTCCATATCTCATATACAAATTAAACTTCGTTATTCGATCATAGGAGGTGTTTGATGGGGAAACAATCTCAATAATGAGAGACGGAACGCCGACATATTGGGTCTCGTTAATGCCATTTTTACCGCACACAACAAAAATATCAGGCTGAACATGGCTGGGGAATTCGTCATTTTCGTTTTTTAGAAGGACATCTAAAGGCGAAATAAATGGTTCACATTCTTTCCCATTAAAATAGCGTCTTAACTCAGTCGCAATGTTTAATAACGCTCTTTGATGCTCAATAGTCGGAGATGCCAGGCAATAGACTTCTCCATCAATGTATTCAAGCCGATCATCAGATTCATTGAGTTGAAGAAACTCCTGGTAACTAACGCATTGTACCGGAATCAATATTTCACCCCCTAACAACAAAATTTCTATCCATATAGTACCATATCCCCATAAACCTGTCACGTTGAGATTCTGTTTAACATGGCTTGCAATTCAAAATCAGCTGATTGTTTCATCCCAATAGAGGAATCCCTAGGGTCGAAGGCGAAATAGACAAGTATATTGAGAGAATTATCTCGCAGTTAAGCTACTGTTGAGAGAGACCTTCGGACTTGGGGTGAAAGCCATGCTCATGAGTGACATGATGACGCGGGATATGCCCTTGCTTCATCCAGAGGACAGCCTTGAAGCAGCGGCACGTTTTTTGCGTCTGACGAAGCTTGATGGTCTGCCGGTGGTCAGTCAGGAAGAACGACTGATTGGGATATTTACGCGCACAAATTTAATTGATGCCTTCTTGAATGGAGCGGGTTTGGCCGATAGGATTGAGGAGTTTTATCATAAGCAGCCCGTGACAGTTCGAGTGGATACAAGCTATCCTGAAGTGGAGAGGATTGTCAAGAACAGTCCGGTTGGTACAGGGGTGGTAGTCAATGCCGAGGGAAGTGTCCTGGGCATTTTTACGAAGGTCGATATGATCATGGCCTTGTTTAAAGAGGCGGATCAATTGGCTGGAAAGCTCAACACTCTGTACCAGGCGATGCACAACGGTGTGATTGTGCTAGATCGGAATCATCGTATTCAATATCTGAACCAGTCAGGTGAGACGATTTTGGGGCTGAAAAAGGAGACATTGCAAGGGTGTCTGTTTAACAGTGTTTTCCCTCACCTGGACTTAAAACCTGTTCTCAAAGAGGGGCGGGTTCTAGTCGGGAAACAGGAGAAGCTGAACACGGTGAAAGCCTTGTGCAATATCAGCCCGATTTTCGAAGGACAGAATACGGCTGGAGCTGTCATCGTCTTCCAGCCGCTCACGGATCTGGATCAGGTCGCTTTAGAACTGGAAGCGACCAAGCGTCTTTATGAAACCTTGCTCACGATCACGAACATCGCCTATGAGGCGATCATTGTGGTCGATGAAGAGGGGAAAATTTCTCTAGTCAATGAAGCGGCCTGCAAGTTCTTTGGCAAGAGTGAGCTAGAACTTCTACAGCAGCCGGTGGATCAAGTGGTTGAAAATACGCGCTTACCTCGAGCCCTTAAAACGGGGATGGCTGAAACCAATGAGATTCAAGTGATTCAAGGCAGACCTTATATTGTCTCTCGCCTCCCGATCGTTCGTAATGGCAAGGTCATCGGTGCCGTGGGGAAAATTGTATATCAGCGCCTTGAAGAAGTGAAGGAAGTAGCAGAGCGGCTCATCCAAATGGAGCAGGAACTGACCTATTACAAGGATAAGGTCGGCACGGAGGAACAGCTGGTAACCTTTAACCAGATTGTGACCGTCAACCCGGATATGCGCCGTCTGAAGCAAGAGGCGGAGATGGTGGCTCGCGGCAACTCCACGGTGATGCTGAGTGGGGAAAGCGGCACCGGGAAGGAACTTTTTGCGGAGGCGATTCATCGCGCCAGCCCTCGACGTAAAGCCCCATTTGTTAAAATCAACTGTGCGGCCGTGCCTGAGAATCTTTTGGAATCCGAGTTTTTTGGCTATGCGGGAGGGGCTTTTACCGGGGCGCAGAAGGGTGGAAAACTGGGTAAGTTTGCTCTGGCAGATGGGGGCACGCTTTTTCTCGATGAGATTGGCGATATGTCCTTAAATCTGCAGAGCAAGCTTTTGCGCGTCTTGGAAGACCGCGCGTTCGAGCCGGTAGGAAGCAATCTGACAGTGAAAGTGGATGTCCGAATTATTGCGGCGACCAATCAGGATCTTTTGCAAAAAGTTGAAACGTGCGAGTTCCGCCGGGATCTCTATTATCGGTTGAATGTGGTTAACTTTCGCCTGATTTCCCTTCGCTATCGGCCAGAGGATGTGATTCCCCTCGTTCGAGTCTTCTTAGAACGCCTGAACCAGGACTTCGGGAAACAGATTCAGGATGCTTCGGCGGAGGTCCAGTCAATGCTTCTCAAGCATCACTGGCCGGGGAATGTTCGCGAACTGAAGAATGTCATCGAACGAGCGGTTAATTTTGCTTCCGGGCCTCTTCTTGAGGTGGAACACCTTCCTTTTTACCTCCGGGAGGGGGGGCAGGAGAAACCTGCTCAAGCAAAGTATAACCCTGAATATACCTCAGCCAGCCCCCTAACTCTCGATCAGGAGAGCATCCGCCACGTCCTAGAGAAGACCAAAGGAAATAAATCTCAAGCAGCCCGGATCTTAGGAATTAGCCGTTCTTGGTTTTATGAGAAGTTGCGCGAATACCATTTGGAGTAGTGATACCCATGGGGTAGAGGACATTTTCCCTCAATGAGCATAATTCCGGATGTAAAGGTAAAAAATAATGTTACAGGCTCAAGCAAGGTTAAAAAGGAAAGGTTGGAGGGAAAACATGGATAACAATCTTAAATGTCAAGCGACCAAATGCGTTTACAATATGAACCGTTTATGTAGTGCCAAGGAGATTGAAGTTCAGGGGGAAGACACCATGGGTGGGCGTTTTACCTTTTGTGGCACCTTCGAAGAGCGTGGCGTCGGTAATATGGTCAGCGAGATGGGAAATATGAATTTACGAGCGGAAATCAAACAACTCTTTTCTGATGAGCAGGAAATGGATCCCATGGTCGGGTGTAATGCCCGCAATTGCATCTACAACCAGGATGCACACTGCCTTGCCGAGCATGTCAATATCGTCAGTGAAATCGCTGAAACGGCGGTGCAGACCGAGTGCCAGACCTTCTATCCCCGTTAAGAACGCGCGAGTTTAGGATATTAAACAGTGTAGAAGGCAATAAGTCTAGCAGGGCACGAAGCCAATAACGATTGGTTCGTGCCTTTTGTTCTACAAGCAGGGCACTGGTTAAAAAATATATATTTTTGTGAACTGTGGGCAAGGTAAATAAACAACTTTTGGCGAAGTACACTAGGGTACGTAAGTGAACTCGTAAGTGGGAGTCTCACGATTGGATGAAGGCGAATGTGCCAAGCACGGATCATTGAAAGAGTTGGTTTATAGACTGAGTGATGATGGAAGGCGGGAAAGGAAAGTGGGCGTGTTCGATTTAAAAGACGATTCACAGACTACGCCGGGGCCGGGAGTCAGGTCAAAGGTCGCAATCCTTACGGATAGTACCTGTGATTTGGATCCCGCAGTTATCGCGGCTTATGGAATTGAAGTTGTGCCACTGCATATTGTCTATGGAAACCGAGAATACCGTGATAGGGTTGACATTACCCCGCAAGAGGTATATGACCATATGAATGTGGAAGTGCCTAAAACGTCGTTGCCGTCTTATGCAGAAATCGCCGAGGTGTTCAGACGGTTACAGGCAGCTGACGTAACCCATGTGCTGGCGATTCATATTTCCAGCGGACTGAGCGGGACTTATGATACAGTTTGCTCCATTGCGCGTGAATTTAAAGACATGGTCGTTGAAGTAATAGATTCCAAAATGCTTTCCATGGGATTAGGGTTTCCAGTATTAGAAGCGGCGCGAGAGTTGCAACATTCATTAGACTTTTACCGAGCGGTAGCAGCGGCCAAGAGGGTGATACGAGATGTCAAAGGGTTTTATGTCCTCTCGACACTCGAATATTTGATTAAAGGTGGACGCATTGGGTATGTGGCAGGGACATTTGGGCAACTTCTAAACATCAAGCCCATTATTTCTTTAAATGAGGAAGGAAAGTACTATACGCTTATGAAGGTACGAGGGAGGGAACAGTCCCTGCGTAAATTGGCCGATCTTTTAAAAGAAACCGTGAAAGAGAAAATCTCGAATGTAGCGATTGTCCACGGCGGCGCGGAACAGGAAGCTAATGAACTTCACGCTAAAGCCAAGGAGTTAGCTAATATCAAAGAGCTATATCTTAATCAAATTTCTCCAGCCATGGGAGTCCACACCGGACCAGGCCTGGTTGGATTTCTGGTCTATCCGGTTATCAGCAGCTAGGAATCCTATGTCCGATGGAAGATGCGACTAAAGCAAGAATCTGTGAGGGCAAAGAGGTTGGAGGATTAGAAGAAATATGCTAAAACTGGTATATGTTTTGATGGTGATTTTAGGAGGAATGCTGAACGGGGTCCAAGCACCAATTAATAGTGCCTTAAGTAAAAAAGTAGGAGGGTTTGAAGGTGCCTTTACGTCCTTCTTTTTTGGTACGGCCATCCTTGCATTGGTCGTCTTAATCTTGGGCAAAGGGGACTTACGCGGGATACTGATCGTTCCTAAGTGGCAGCTTATTGGTGGCTTTCTCGGGGCGTTTTTTGTAACAGCTATGATTATCGCTGTTCCTCGGCTCGGGGTGGCAGGGGCCATTTTTGCGAGCGTGATTGGGCAGTTGGTGATGGGGATGGTCATTGATAATTTTGGTTTTTTTGGTGTACAGCGGATTCCGTTCGATGGTTATCGGCTCTTGGGTGGTGTGTTGATGATCACCTCGCTCCTCTTGATTTTCCGAGGGAATTTTTCATCCTAAAGCACGTCGAGATTAGGGGGAATTGATGTGAACCGCAATCTGGATTTAACCGAAGTGCTTTGGCTTGGGCTCATGCTATTTTCTGGGGTATTGGTCGTTCTCTACCTTTGGTTTGCGCTTGTTCCAGGAGCCGTTGACCCGGCTGTCTTCCAGTTCTTTTCAGCGGGACAGGTGGAACGAGGGAGGGCGTATGCTTTTGTTCCAAGGCTCCTCTATGTTTTGAATCTTGTGATTCAGGGAGGATTTCTCGGCTGGCTGGTCTTTAGTTCGCACGGTAGGGCTTTCGCAAAGGCCGTTGAACGATTTACAGGCGGGTCGTACTGGGTGAAGGTATTTGGCTTTTCCCTGTTTTTGTGGCTCACCCTCTTGATTCTGCAGCTTCCGATTTCCATTATTCGTGGCTATATCTGGCCCCACGCTTGGGGGCTTTCGACTCAAACCATCTCGTCGTGGTGGGTGGATTATGCGAAGAGTGCCCTCTTAGATCTGCCTTTGACATTGGGTTTAGTTCTTGGTTTTTTCTTTACCATTAATCGCTTCCCCTGTGGGTGGTGGGCGATCAGTGCCTTGGCTGTAAGCATTTGGCTAATCATTCAAAACCTACTTTGGCCGGTAGTTATTTCGCCAATGTTTAACCACTTCGAGCCGGTACAGGATGCAGCCATAGTGGACATGGTGCATGGTTTGGCGGCGAAGGCGGGGATCCCGGTCGATCAGGTTTTGGTTATGGATGCGAGTCGAAGAACGACCACGGTGAATGCTTATTTTACCGGATTAGGCCGGACGAAACGGATCGTCCTTTATGACAATCTGCTTAAGTATCCGTTCGACGAAGTTAAAGCTGTAGTGGCTCATGAGATGGGACATTGGCAGAAGGGGCACGTCATCACAGGGCTCGCTTTAGGCATCCTGGGAAATTTTTGCCTATTTGCGTTGATGAACCTAGCGCTTCAGCCTTGGCTGTCTTCGCCAAGATGGCACGGATTAAGAACTACCCCTGTTTCGGTGTGGGCAGTGGCTCAGCTTTTTTTCTTACTGGCACTCCTGGTATCGAACCCGATTCAGAATGCTGTGTCCCGGGGGATGGAAAGGGAAGCGGACCAAGTGGCCCTCAGCTTAACCGGTGATGCAGCGGCTCAAGTGCGTTTGCAGGTGGATTTGGCCACGAAGAACCTTGCAGATGTTTCTCCGCCACCCTATTTAGTTTGGTTTAGCTATACCCACCCTACGGCTCTAGAGCGAATTAAAGCGGCAGAGGGGCAGTAACTTTTCTCGCCTCCCCCCATGGGGGAGCCTTTTTGGCCCAGTCAGCCCCCTCATGCCGCATAACAGCACCACTGATAAATGGAAGATTCATTTTCCAGGGCAGACCGCGGAGCTTTGTGGCAGCATAGCCGATCCTTACGGTATGAATCGATTTAAGAGGAAAAGCCCCGCTTTTTTAGCGATAGGGAGTCCAAAACGTCGCAGAAGTGGAAGGCCGATCCGGCGAGCGAGGGGTGGCCCCAGGCGTTGGGCGATAGGAAGACCGATGCGTTTGGCTATGGGAGGGCCAAATTGGCGCAGTAGGGGAGGGCCAAACTGTTGCACAAGATAAAGACCTGTATCTTTAAGATTCAAGTTCGTATTTGGCGAAGCGGGATTTTTGTTTGTTATCGTCGCTTGAGGTTTTTCATGGTTTGCGCTCTGCCGGTTAGGGGCAGGGGGGGTAATTGGAGGAGGGGGTGCGTTGGGTACCCTGTTCTGTGGCAGAGCCGTGGACTGGAGGTTAGCAGGGGCAGCCGCCTGGAATCCAGCGGGATCAGTGGCTGGAACAAGGGGTGGGGCTAAGTGTTGAACCGACGACTTTGTTTTGGATCCGGGAATGACTTGGAGGGAAGGCTCACGCAGGACGCGCGGCTGATAGTCTAAAATTCGCACGCTTCTCACCTCGACCTTTCATTTCAAAGACATAATATGCTATTGAAGGCAAAAAGTGCCAAGGAAAAGACACGGGGCTAGTTCTCGTGTCTTTTCCTTGGCATATCAGACTCCCATGCCGCATGGCGGCACCACTGATGAATGGAAAATTTATTTTCCAGGGTAGAAAGTATAAGTTTGTGGGTGCATAAGGGCAACTAGGTGGCCGCCGTCGCCAAAGGCTTGGCGCCAGCCGAGTTTTCTTTATCTTTCGAAAAAACCTGACTTTGAGTATTGAAACACTTAATGAAATATAATAGAATAATAATAACATACATAATACATATGTGATAAAATAGTTGAGTGAGAGGTGAGTCAACTGAGTAATTTTGGAATGTACAAGGAATTCATGATTAAGGCCTGGAAATTCCGCCAGGAAATTCGGCAACATCAAGAGTGGATGGAGAAGTACGCAGCGAAGCGGGGCTATACATTGAACCCGCACAAAATGTATCGAACCAATCTTATCATTTGGCTTGAGGAGAACAAACGTCTGTATCATCGTCAGGTTTGCCCGTGTTTTGAAGCAAGCGGCGAGGCCGAGCTAGACAAGCAACTCGTTTGCCCTTGCACATTTTGTGAAACAGATGTTGAAACTAAAGGCAGCTGTCACTGCGGCCTTTTTGGGCGCGCAGAGTATACGGAAGAGGACTTTAGGGATGCTGAGGCGAAGGTGATGAAATCCTACCGGATTCCATTGAAATGGCAGGGAGACCTTCTCGATACTACAGGTCAGCCCAAGGATGCGCTCCGCGGTTTACCAGTGCCTGATGCCATGCATCAATTCAAGCAGGCTCGGAATCAACGTGCAGCTTTGGATTTTGAGATCTTATGTGAGGAAGAACAATCAGCGCAAAACATTAAGGCGTATGTGCTCCAAGAGGGGATCAGGGCCGATATCCGCAAGCTGGCAGAGGGATGGCTACTGCGCTTAAATCCAGAAGGGGAGCGCTGAGTCAAAGGACGTGTTGTAAAAAGCAAGAATAAGCATCAAGGGAGGGATTTATAATGGCGGGATTTGTTTACTACATCGCTTCAGATAAGATCGGCAACCAAGATCCGGAACTTGGTAAAACTTTAATGCACAATTTTATGGTAAAACTGCTCGCTGCCAAGGAAAAGCCCACACATATTCTCTTTGTCGAACGGGGAGTACAGCTTCTTTTAGCGGATTCATCGGCATTTGAGGCGCTGAAGGATTTGGAAGAAGAGGGGATCGTGCTCTTAGCCTGTCAGACATGCCTGGATTACTACGGCATTAGGGATAAGATTGAGGTTGGTGAGGTTTCTAATATGCCGACAATTATCGAGAAAATGCAGGCAGCGGCAAAGGTCATTTCACTGTGAACCTCTCCCGCCTAGAGCGGGTGCATAGGGCTAGGCCTTCACTCGAAGTAGAGGGTGCTTATTGATCAATAAGCACCCTTTGTGGCGTTATATTGCCATGGTGTCTGGCTAAGCTTTTCAAACAGGCTATGTTGGCTTAACGCGATCGCGTACTTGAACCCGCATTGGCGCGCGAAGTGCTAAGTTAGGAGGCTCAGTATACCTTAACTGACGGCTTGGAGGCGACCGTGGCGGGGCGAACCTCTACCTAAAGGAGGGCAACAGCTAAGATAAACCTGGAAAAGCCTAAAAAGGCAAAAAGGATTTGAATCACTGACGGTAATAAGTATATAATAAAATTATAATGCTGGTGTATGAGAGGCAAACAATGGGTGCTGACGGCTGCAAGCTGCAGACCTGATGACAGAAAGGATCCGGTCGGGGAGTGAAAGAAACGGATAGGAAAGTATTCTCCCTGAGCCGCAGGGAGTTATTGCGGTTGGGAAAGGCCTTTTTCTTGTTAAGCGGGATTTCTTTAGTCTATCCCGTTGGCCGATATATTAGCTGGGACTCGCAGAGCCGCAGCCTGCTCGCTGTGACCAAGAAAGACTTCGTTTTATACTCGGAGTGGAAACCGATCCAGGGTTCACGCGTTTGGTTGAGACAAGGTGAAGATGGTCCTGAGGGTCTTCTGGCAACCTGTACTCATTTAGGCTGTGAAGTAAAGTATCAGGCGGGGGAATGGATTTGCCCTTGTCACGGGAGCCGTTATGGGGAAGATGGCCGACTGCTGCAAGGCCCTGCTGCCAAACCGCTCCGAAGGCTCAAGGTTGAGGAAACTCCCGATCGTTATAGAGTGGAGACTAGTGTTCATGGTTAAGCCGGTGCGTTCCTTTACCTTCCTGCAACATATTCGTCCCCGCCGAATTCCGGTTGCAGCCTTGCGGTTCGGAGCGACGCTCTGTCTGGGGGGGCTTTCCTTTCTGGCTTTTCTCATCACGGTGGGTACAGGGATTCTCCTGCTTTTTCATTATGAGCCTGGGAAACAGGCCTACATTTCTGTAGCCAGCATGGTTAGCCTTGCACCCTATGGCGCTATTATCCGCAGTTTGCATTTTTGGGCGGCCCAGGGGATGGTGGTAACCGTTCTTTTTCATATGGCGCGGGTAGTTTGGCATCACGCCTACCGGCCGCCACGAGAAAAAAATTGGGTGATCGGGGTATTTCTTTTCCTATTGACCCTCATTCTCGACTTTTCGGGCTATCTTCTCCGGGGGGATCGTGAGGGAGCCGGGGCTGCTGAGATCGCTCAATCGCTCTTGCGCGGTTTGCCTGGGGGAGCGGGGTTGGCCGCCCTGTTTCTAGGTTCGATGGAATTGGGGCATGGCAGCAGCCTGACGCTTTATGTGTGGCACGTGTTTATACTTCCCGGCGTCCTTTTGGTTCTGCAACTATGGCACTTTTGGCGAGTTCGCCGCGATGGTGGGGTGCGAGCCTTATAGCACCTGGTAAAGAAGGGTAGGGATAAAGGTTTGACAGAGCGGGATCGCGAAACCGATGTGATTGAGCTGCAAGACCGGGGGAGACCCCGTTTCATTTCGATCGAGGAACTGCAGGTTCGAGAAACGATTGCTGTGTTTATGGGTTTAGCGATGCTGCTGCTTGCGAGTAGTGTTCCTTTGGCGCTCGGAACACCACCGGAAAGTCCGATTCCGATCCATATTAAGGCCCCGTGGATGTTCGGTGGGATTCAGTGGCTTTTGTTGCGTTTCCCGGTGTCTATCGCCGGGTGGATCATCCCGGCTGCCAGTCTGGGTTTTCTCCTGATCCTGCCGTGGTGGGCGAGAAGAGCGGGAGTCCGCTGGGGTCGCTTTGCATTTATGGTTCTCGCATTGTTCTGGAGTATCATCACCTTGGCGTATGCTTTGCAAGCCTGAAAGAAGGGAGAGAGGTCATGTCGCACTATCTCAAGCATGTTTTCTTAATATCTCTTTTATGCTTGTTAGGGGCATACGTCTGGCTTCTCTACAGTCAGAGCCACCCTTCCTGGCAAAAGTGGCAGGTTAAATATTATGAAACCCAAACTCAGGTGTTGCAAGACCATTTGACTAATACTGCGGATGACAACGAAAAAGCCAGTTTGGAAAAGACCCTAATCCAAGTGAAGGGTAAAAAGCCTGAGATTAAGCCCCTGCTTCTCCCTAATGGAAAAGAGGAATTATGTCTAACTTGTCACCTCGGCATCGAAGAAATTTCCCCCTCACATCCGATGGAAAGTATGGGCTGTACGGTCTGCCATGGCGGGAACGCCTTGGCTTTGGATGAGAAGACGGCCCACCAAGGGATGTATGGCGGTGGGCATCCTGGCCGTTTGGATGTGACATCTTTAAGCTGCGGTTCGAATGCCAATGGGCAGTGCCATGCTGGGCGCAAGCGCCCAGAGGACAACATTGTCGAGCGCATGCAGACTTCGCTCATGGCTAGCAAAGGTGGCGAACTGTCGATGGTTCGCTATATGTTCGGGCTGGATAAAGTGCCACGCTTGATCGTGGGACCGAATAAAACTGCAGAAACCTTGGCACACCCCTTTGACAATCGTCAAGAGGAACCGGCACTGCAGCAGAATTGTCTCGAGGCATGCCACCAGAGTGAGGGGAGTCTAGTTATGCCTTCGGCGCCTGTGCCATCTTCAACGGCAGCAACGGCCACGGTAGAAGCCCAGGGCTGTGAAAGCTGCCATGTTTTGGTGAATGCCACGCACACGTATTCCGGACAAGATGTCACCATTCCCAGGGATAAGGCGGGCTACGGAATGGTTCATCGAATCACCACGCAAATCCCTTATACTCAGTGCAATCAATGCCATAATGTCGGCTTGCCTGACCTCTACCATATGACATTTAATCTGCGCCCTGACTTAAACCGGGTACGCTCCACTCCCCCCGAACCAAGGGATCAGCAGGAGGTTCGCCTGCAGAATGTCTATCAACCGGGAATGGTGTTTACTTCCTGTGAAGTGAACTTAGACTGTATTGATTGCCATACCCCTGAGGAAGTGATGGGGGATGGCAAGCTTTATACGTCAGAATACCAGGCCTTGAAAATACAGTGCCGGGACTGCCACGGGACGCAGACCGAACCTCCGAAGACTTGGACGATCGCTTCCCCGGACGATATGGCGTTGCGGCAAAAGAGCGTTAATCCTGCGTTTCCAGTGCTGGATGTCAGTGGGAAAATTCTACGAACCTTGAGAGGGGAGGAGATGCCTTATGTGCGTTACGACAATGGTTTATGGGTTCTCTACCGGAAAACGAACGGCCAAAAATATGCCATTCCGCAGGTGCAGGGAAGCGCCTGCCGCCAAGAGCCTGATAAACAAACCTCCAATGACTGTCATCAGTGTCACGATGTTTCCGGAAATCACCACACTTCCCCATAGCCAGGATTCTTCCATTCTCTAAGAGCTGAAAGAATGATAGAATAAAGAATGAAAAAATAATTCCACGATGGGGTGATATCGATGTCTTTGATTCAGCGTAGGCAAACTCTATTCATATTTTTGGTGATTGCCTTGACATTGTTCGTATCCGGATGTGGAGAGTATGGTGGGTCACCCTTTGTGAGTATAAAACCTTCCGATTTTACGCAAACCAATCCTCAGCCGCTAAATAACAAGGATGTTCTGCGGGTCGGAGTGTCATCCGTCCTCTCTCCGAGGGAAACGCTGGACAATTACAGGGTGTTTGCAGAATATCTGGAGAAGAAGGTTGGCCGCCCGGTGGAGCTCGTGCAGCGCCAAAGCTATAAGGAAATCAACGAATTAGTGCGGGATAAAGGGGTGGATGTCGCCTTTATCTGTTCAGGGGCCTATGTGATGGGACGGGAGGACAATTTGGAACTTCTGGCTGTACCTGAGGTGAAAGGCAAGTCAACCTACCAATCCTATATTGTGGTTAATGCTAACAGCAAGTTCAAGAATTTTGCTGATCTGAAAGGCCAGGTGTTTGGTTTCACGGATCCGATTTCCTTCTCCGGCACGATCGCACCCAGTTATATGGCAGCCCAGATGCAGGCGCAGCCGAGCGACTTCTTCGGTCGGGTCGTATATACCTACAGTCATGATAACTCAATCAAAGCGGTGCTTGACAATGTGGTGACGGCGGCTGGTGTAGATTCCTTGGTTTATCAGTTTGCAGTCGCTAAAGACGCAACACTTTCTTCCAAGCTGAGGATCATCGCTCAGTCGCCGGAGGTAGGTGCACCACCCGTCGTTGTCAATCGTAACCTTGATTCTCATCTAAAAACGGTACTGCTGGAAGCCCTCCTGCAGATGGATCGTGATAGCTTGGGTAAGAAAGCTTTGGCTTCCTTAATCTATGATCGTTTTGTTCTTCCCGATGATAGCACCTACAATCCGATTCGCGCCATGGTTGCCGCCATGCCTAGCAAACCATAGGCTTGAGAGGGAGTGCTTATGATGGGATTACCCCCAGTGATGAGTAAGTTATTTCGAGGCGTGACTGAGAATCCCCGGATGCTTAAATTTAGGCTGCGGCTGGGCAAGGTCAGAATTCAGCACAAAATCCTTGGTTTAGTGGTTGGGGTGGTTTTGCTGCTAACCACCATGATCGTTTGGCAGATGGGAAACATCCTGACCACGAACCTCCGGGATCAATTGGACAAGCGTCTGGTTTCCATCGGCAGTGACACGGCGGCGCGGGCTACGAATGAACTCCTGATCAACAACACTTATGCGGTTTACGAATTGATTCAGGACACGCTCAAGAACAATGAAGATGTCCTCTATATTTTCGTCGTTAACCCCGGAGGGGATGTCTTGGCTCATAGTTTTGGCGAAGCGTTTCCCAAGGCTTTGGTGGGGGCGAATTCCTTGACCGGGGAGGAGAAGTATCATCTTGCGGTGTTTCGCAGCGAAGTGGGTGTCGTGCGTGATGTAGCGGTGCCAATCCTTGATGGGAAGCTGGGAATTATCCGGGTAGGCATGACGGAAAGCGGTTTGCAGCGAGCGGTCTGGGATATGACCTGGAAGGTACTGGCTATCGCGCTCTTCGTGTCGATGTTAGGGATTTTGGCTGCGGTTCTTATGACTCGTGTTTTGGTAAAGCCTATTCAGGAATTGGTGACATTGACCCAGCGCGTTGCCGCCGGTGAACTGGATGTTCAGGGAGAGGTTCATGCTCAGGATGAGGTGGGTTTGCTGACAGGGGCTTTCAACAACATGACGGAAAGCCTCAGCCATAGCCATCGGGAACGGGAAGAACTCCTCTTACAACTGCGGGAAAAGGAAGAGCTGCGGGTTCAACTCTTGCACAAAGTGATTACGGCCCAAGAGGATGAACGCAAACGCATCTCGCGGGAACTTCATGATGAAACCAGCCAAGCGCTAACCTCGCTGATGGTCGGATTGAAGCTTCTGGAATCCGAAGTCTCTGTCTGTGAGGTGGGAACCCGCTTGCAAGAAATGAGACAGATCGTCTCGCAGACGCTCGATGAAGTCCACCACTTGGCGAGGGAACTCAGACCGAGTGTTTTAGATGATATGGGGCTGATTGCAGCTTTGGAACGCTATATTCGGGATTATGAGCGAAAATATAGTATTGAAGCAGATTTCCACGTCATTGGATTTGACCTAAGACGTTTGGCTCCCCCCTTGGAAGTTGCCTTATACCGGATTGTTCAGGAGGCCTTAACCAATATTGCTAAGTATGCGAATTCGGATAGTGTTTCTGTGCTTGTGGATTGGCGGGGAGACTGGGTTTCGGCCATCGTTGAGGATGATGGCATTGGCTTTAATGTGGAAGAAATAACTGCTAAGGGTGGAGGCTTGGGGTTGTTCGGGATGCAGGAACGTGCAGCCTTGCTAGGGGGAACGTTCAAGATTGAATCTCGTTCCGGGTTTGGAACGACGGTTTTTATTAAACTTCCCGTGCACGGGGATGAGTTCGCAGGAAAGGATGTGGAACCATGAGCGAGGGCAGACTGCGGATACTCTTAGGGGATGATCATGCGGTGCTTCGAGCAGGATTAAAGGTTCTTCTCAATGCCGAACCTGACCTGGAGGTTGTCGAAGAGGCAGCCGACGGTATTGAAGTCATTGAGAAGGCGGCCAAGGTTCAGCCGGACTTAGTGCTGTTGGACTTGACGATGCCCCGGATGAACGGATTGGAGTGTATGCAGGCGTTGCTCACCGCTCAGCCGGAACTAAAAATCCTAGTCTTAACCATGCATGATGATGAGGAATACCTTAAGGCTGTCTTGAAGGCGGGAGCGAAAGGCTATGTTCTCAAGAAGGCTGCTGATGTCGAACTGCTCTCCGCGATCCGAACGGTCTCACGCGGGGAGATGTTTATCTACCCCTCAATGGCTGCAGCCTTGCTCTATCAGATGGTAAGCCCAAACAAGCAGAACCAAGAGGGGAAAAAAGCTAAGCCTTTAAGTGAGCGCGAGCGGGAGGTGCTGCGCCTCCTAGCTCTGGGCCATACCAACCAGGAAATCGCGGATATCCTCTGTGTGAGCGTCAAGACCGTGGAGACTTACCGGGCGCGGGTGATGGAGAAACTGGATATGCGGAAACGGGCGGAACTCGTGCGTTATGCCGCAGAAAATGGGATCATCACGCGCTAGGATGAGATGGCGCAAAAACACCGGGCGAAATGCGGAGAAGAAAACCAGCTGGAAATGAGGGTGAGGGGGAGACAATGATGGAACTCGAGAAGGAAAGTGAACTCGTTCAAACAGGCGCAAGGAAGAAACAAAGGCTAACATGGCTTCGTTGGGTTGCCGCAGGTGCGGCAGTTCTTGTGGTTCTGACAGGCTGTGGCCAGCCTAAAGAGCAGGTCGGCCAAGCTCACAAATCCGAAACCAACCAGGTGCAATCCGGGCCAACACAGCCCGGTACGTCGGTGCCGAACGCCGGAACTGAAGCTTCCGGGGCTTCTGACCAGGGATCCGCGGCGCTTCCACCCGAATCCCTGGTGTCTGCCAGCCAACTGGCTCAAGGGATCAAAGCCAAACAGACCTGGCAGATCATTGACGTTCGTGAACCAAGCGAATTTGCCAGCGGTCATGTTCCAGGAGCACTCAACATTCCGCTCAGCAAACTGGATAACAGTCTCAGACAGATCGCAAAAGACAAGGACGTGGTCTTGGTTGATTTAAACGGAACCCGCTCTTTTAGTGCTTGGCAGGAGTTGAAGAGCAAAGGATATGATGCCCGGCGCTTGAAAATGCTTGTCGGCGGCATGGAACAGTGGAAAAGCCTGGGGAGCGGCGAAGTGACAGAAAGTATCGGTGGTTGTTAAGAACGTGTTTGCTTCCAGTAGGAATCACTATCGCTCTGGATACCCATTCCCTTATGTCATTCTGAACGAAGTCCTTGTCATTCTGAACGAAGTGAAGAATCTGGTTAAGATCCTTCACTGACGCTCAGGATGACACTTTCTCTTATTAGGACGACAACGTCCTACCACCCAACTTTAGGCTTTGTCAATCCCCGGTATTTTGGTATCTTACTAGACCGGACCGAGGCGGGGCCTCGGTTTTTCTTTGTACCGACCCCCATGCCGCAATGTCGGCACCACTGATGAATGGAAAATTTATTTTTCAGGGTAGAAAGTATATGTTTGTGGTGGCATAAGTGCAACCAGGCGGCCGCCGTCGCCAACTCAAACAGGACGTTTGAGATTAGAGCATCGCCATGGATGGCTAGATGCCGGCTAAATTTTATATATAGTAACGTATTGACAAATGTATATATGTGAGTATGATAATAATAGAAGATACATTTGTGAATAATAATGCAATGACGCTTTCGCGAGTAGAAGAGCGTGTTGAAAGTGGTGGAATAGTATGATGCCGGAACTGTCGATGGCTAAGCGTGTCTTAAACTTTGACGAATCGCAAATTCGCCAAGAAGCGAAGCGTTATAAAGCCTTGGGTGATGAAACACGCCTTAAGATGTTTCGAGTCTTGGAGCAAGGAGAGCGGTGTGTTTGTGAACTTATGGATCTCTTTCAGGTGAATCAGTCTTTGGTCTCGCATCATGTCAAGATTTTGGAAAGTGCCGGTTTAGTGGAAGGACACCGAGTCGGGAAGTTCGTGTATTATCGGATCACAGCAAAGCAGGATCATGGGGATCCAAACGGAGAACAGGAATAACCTGAAAGCGGGCCCTAACCTTAGCTGCTGGATGGGTATGAGCAGAGAGAAACGGGTTATAGGGAATAAGGTGTGGGTAAGGGGAGGAATGCGCAATGCTACAAGCATTTGCCGATTACATGTCATATCATTTGTTTGGGCTTTCGCCCGCCAGTCACTTGGGTGCTGCGGTGAATTTCTTTATCTACGATACGATTAAGATCTTTTTGATGTTAGCTTTGATCATTTTCTTGGTTTCCCTCTTACGCAGTTTTTTTCCAGCGGAGAGAACCAAGAAAATCCTCAGCCATAAGCGTGAATTCATAGGCAATATTTTGGCGGCTTTACTGGGGATTGTCACACCGTTTTGCTCCTGTTCAGCAGTGCCGGTCTTCATCGGTTTTGTGGAATCGGGCGTTCCCTTGGGGGTGACTTTTTCATTCCTGATCTCCTCCCCCATGGTCAACGAAGTCGCCCTGGTTTTGCTCTGGGGCATGTTCGGTTGGAAGATTGCTGCCATTTATATCTCTACCGGGGTGAGCGTCGCCATTATCGGCGGGATAGTGATTGGACGGCTGAAGTTAGAGCACTTGGTCGAGGACTATGTTTATAATCTCAAGATGGGCGAAACTGAGATAGCCGCTCTTAACTGGAAAGACCGTATGAATTATGCTTGGGGCTATGTGGTCGATATTTTGAAAAAGGTCTGGCTCTATGTGGTGATCGGAATCGCCATCGGCGGGCTGATGCATGGCTATGCCCCCGCAGACTTTCTCGTGAAGTACGCCGGCAGAGATAACCTTTTTGCAGTACCTCTGGCTGTTCTCATTGGAGTGCCGCTGTATTCCAATGCGGCGGGGATTATCCCTATCGTCAATGTTCTGATGGAAAAGGGAATGGCGATGGGAACGGTCTTAGCCTTTATGATGGCGGTGACAGCCTTGAGCTTACCGGAGATGATCATTTTGCGCAAAGTATTAAAACCGAAACTGATCGCTATTTTCGTGGGGATCATGAGTGTTACGATTATTTTCGTTGGCTACCTGTTTAATTTCATGATGGGGTAGAGAATTCTCCTGACAGAAGCAAGGCTATGTGGTATGATTATATCAAGATGTAGTAAAATAAGCATGCTACTGAGTTGGAGAATTAGATGCTTTTAAAAGGAGTGAATGACATGAATGTTAAAATTTTGGGATCAGGCTGCTCAAACTGTGCCAAACTGGAAAAGGTCGTCCGTGAGGCTATCGACGACTTAGGCATCGTGGCGGAAGTCGAGAAGGTGCAGGACGTGGCTGGTATTATTTCTTATGGTGTGATGAGCACCCCGGCTTTGGTGATTGACGAACAGGTCAAACTCGTCGGCAAAGTACCCAACCGGGTTCGCATGGTGGAGATTTTGAAACAAGCATTGCCGCAATAGAGTTCACTCACGGCGGTAGATGACATTTAACCAACGTGTGGCAGAAGGGTAGAGATAATAGCATGTTGTTCCAAGTGGGGGACGACATGCTGTTTTGCAAATGGGTTCGTACACAGAATTGGTAAGAAGTAAAGATTGGGTTTGCTTCTCTTAAGGATCTGGGTTAGGATTAATTCGGAAGCTACTCTAGAAACAGGCGGAGGGAAGAGCATGATGCAGAAGCGGAGACTGCGTTGGGGAGTGTTCGTCATCGGTTTGGCAGTATTAACCATTCTCCTATTTGTGAATGCCTGTGCGAGAATTAAACCTCAAATCAAACTAACGGTTCCGACTTCCGAGCAACCAGTCGTGGCGAATATGCCCAAGGACTCGGAAGTGTATACTTTTGGTTTCGATAAACGAATGGATCCGGCCGAGGATGTACGGATGTATGCTCCTTTTTTGCGTTATCTGGAAAAGACAACGGACCTTCATTTTCGGCTTCAGCCGCTGGGGCCGGATAAAAATCTGATTGACGCCTTGGGCACGGGCCAAATTAGCCTGGCAGCCATCGGCACCCTGAGTTATCTCCAGGCTCATCAGAAATACGGGGTTAAAGCCATCGCCCGGGGAGTTACGGATCAGGGAAAGGCTGAGTATCAAGCTTTAATTATTACGGCTCCTGGCAATGCTATTCGCTCTTTAACCGATCTAAAGGGCAAGACCTTT
>JAJZPA010000135.1 GCA_021811425.1 Bacillota bacterium
ATCACCCCGACAAGAGGCTCTCCGGTTTGGTCAGCCAGTTTTCTCCCTTCACTGAGAAGCTCCAGGGAGACTTTGCGGATCTGCTCATTCCGCTGTTCAATAAATATCCAAATCCCTTTCGGCATTTCTGCTCTCTCCTTTACCCTATAGTTAGAAGACTAATGTCCACTGTCCTTGTCTTGTGTCCGGCGGCCGAATTTCATGTCTGAAATCCGAGACTCGACGTCCGAGGCCGGAGGCCCGAGGCACTAGGCACAGAGTCGTTGTCCGATGTCCGATGTTCGCAGTTGATGTTCGATATTCGCATCGATGTAGCTGCGCTCCGGCAAGTCCTGTTATTCAGTTTAGAGCACTTTGGCTTCCTCCCTGAGGAGGCGCGCGAGTTCATGGGCGACTGCGGCTGCATCTCCAGGGATCTTCTTGCCGGCCTGGCGGGGGGCAGGCAGGGTGAATTTCCCGATTTTCATCTTAGCCTCGGCGTTAAGACCGAGATCGCTCAGACTCAATGTCTTGAGTTCTTTCTTCTTCGCTTTCATGATCCCGGCGACAGAGGGGTAACGCGGCTCATTCAGCCCTTTCTGGGCGGTAAAGACCGCCGGGAGGCTCACCTCTAACGTTTCGCTGCCGCCGTCAATATCGTGGACCGCAGTAGCAATAGAACCATTGATTTCCAGTTTGAGAACGCTGCTTACGGAGGGGATGCCCAGCCTCTCGGCCAAGCGCAGCGCGACTTGGCTGGAGCCGTCATCAATGGCGATTCGCCCTGCCAGGATGATGTCATAGGAAAGCCCTGCCACCGCCTTAGCTAAGGCTTCCGCAGCCAGCCACTCATCCGCACCTGCCAATGCCGGATCGCTGACGAGAATGGCTTTGTCCGCTCCCATGGCTAAAGCGGTGCGCAACGCTTCCGGCGCCCGGCTTGAACCCATGGTCACGACGGTCACTTCGCCGCCGAATTTTTCCTTTAACCGAATCCCTTCTTCAATCGCGTACTCATCATAGGGGTTGATGATCAGGTTTACCCCGTTCGGATCGATTTGTCCGGCGCTGTTGAGCACGATTTTAGCTTCCGTATCAAAGGTCTGCTTGATACATACGACAATATTCATGAGATTCTCCTCCTTGATTCAACGAGTTCACTGTAGAATGTTGTAGTTTATTAGCTGAACAAGTTCTCTCACTAGTCTTTGAGGATATGGTTGCTGATGACGATGCGCTGCACCTCGCTCGTACCCTCATAGATCTCCGTGATCTTGGCATCACGCATCATGCGTTCAACTGGGTACTCCCGGGTATAACCATAGCCGCCATGCATCTGTACCGCTTGTGTGGTCACCCACATGGCGGTTTCCGAAGCATGGAGCTTGGCCATGGCGGAAGCTTTGGATACGGATTTATGGGCTGAGGCCAGATAAGCGGATTGGTAGACGAGGAGGCGGGCCGCTTCGATCTGGGTCGCCATATCGGCCAGCTTAAACTGATTGATTTGGAACTGGGCAATGGCTTTACCAAACTGAACCCGCTCTTTGGCGTATTTCAGGGCTTGTTCATAGGCCCCTTGGGCAATGCCCAAGGCCTGGGCAGCAATACCGATGCGTCCGTAGTCGAGCGTGACCATCGCAATTTTGAACCCTTCTCCTTCTTCGCCCAGGCGATTTTCCACAGGCACCAAGACATTGTCAAAAACGAGTTCGTAAGTGGCCGAAGCCCGAATTCCCATCTTCTTCTCTTTTTTTCCGAAGTAAAAGCCCTGCATCCCCTTTTCCAGAATAAAAGTTGCGATGCCCTTGTTGCCTTTGCTTTTATCCATCTGGGCTGTAACGACATAGATATCGGCTTCATACCCATTCGTAATAAAGACTTTGGTACCATTGATGACATAAACATCCCCATCCCGTACAGCCGTCGTCCGGGTTCCTGATGCATCCGAGCCGGCCATCGGCTCGGTGAGACCAAAGGCCCCGATTTTTTCGCCGGTCGCGAGGGGAGTCAAGTATTTCAGTTTCTGTGCTTCGGTCCCAAATTTATAGATCGGGTTGGCGCAAAGACTGGAGTGGGCCGAAACCGTCACACCCACAGAAGCATCCACTCGGGAAAGCTCCTCGACCGCGATGGCATAAGAGATATAATCTGCGCCAACTCCGCCATATTCTTCCGGAAAGGTGATCCCTGCCAGCCCCAACTCAGCTAGCTTGTTCCAAATCTCCCTGGGAAACTCTTCTTTTTCATCTCGCTCTTCCGCCCCTGGGCCACATTCTTTCTCGGCAAAGTCCCGCACCATTTTCCGCATCATCAGATGGTCTTCGCTTAATTCAAACATCATATCTCTATCCCCTTTCCGAACTTTGCGTGTCTATCAGCAAGGACTAACGAAACCTTAGAAACCGTTAAATTCGGCTTTGCGCTTTTCCAGAAAAGCATTACAACCTTCTTTTTGGTCTTGTGTGCTGAAAGTTTGCGCAAAAACCTCAGCCTCATAGGCCTGGCCACTCGTAATGTCTAAACTCCGCCCTTTGTGAAGCGCGCTCTTGGTAAGTTGAACTGCAACCGGCCCCCGTAAAGCAATCCGGCGAGCCAGGACCAAGGCCTCTTCCATCAGCTTTTCCGCAGGGTAGACCCGGTTCACGAGGCCGATGCGGTAGGCTTCCTCAGCATCCAGCATGTCCCCTGTAAAGAGAATCTCACTGGCCCGTCCGCTCCCTACCAAGCGCGGAAGGCGCTGCGTCCCCCCAAAACCGGCTAGGATCCCCAGGGTGACTTCCGGTTGGCCAAATTTAGCCTTTTCACTCGCCAAACGAATATCACAAGCCATGGCAATTTCCGTCCCGCCCCCTAAGGCAAAGCCGTTGACCGCCGCGATGACAGGCTGGGGCAGATTCTCCAGCTTCAACATCACCGCTTGCCCTAATTGGCTAAAACGCCGGGCCTCCAACGGGGTAAAATCGCGCATCTGGCTGATATCCGCCCCAGCCACAAAGGCTTTATCCCCGGCCCCCGTCATGATGACGACACGCAGAGCCGGATCATGAACAATATCATCCAAAGCTTGGGACAAATCCTCCAGTGTTGAGCTATTCAAGGCATTTAAAGCCTTCGGACGGTTGAGCGTCAAGATCGCGATACTCCCCTGGCGTTCAAGCAAAACATTGTCATATCCCATTTTCCTACCCCCTTGTAAAAATAAGCTGAACAATTCAGGTGATTCCTTCACGGTACCGAGGAGGATTCTGCCTAATCAGATAATTTCGACTCAAAGATTATTTCGACTCAAACAGAAAAAATCCTTCTTTCAAAATATTGTCATTTATCGGTGTTTCACCCACATCATTGCCGCCACTCCGAGGAAGAGAATTCCCCAGGCATACTGCATCAAAGCTTCGGCACCAGGTAAGATGGACAAAGGAGTTAAGACAAGAGCCGCCAAAGCCATGCTTGCCACCATGATCAAGAAATGTTCTCCGGCCCAGCGTGCCTTGTGCCTGGCCAAAACCAGGGCAGTCAGGAGATACCAGAGAGAAAAGAAAAACCATGCGGGGTAACGCGCGGCTCCACTGTACTCCCAGGTTAGGATCCCCTGGCCCATACGACCCCAACCCTCCCCTTCCGTGAATCGTCCCCACTCAGCTAGCCCCAAAAACAAAGGGAAAACAATAGCCAAAATATCAAGCCCTCCGGCCTGCCCGCGCTTCTTTAAGACAAGGGATGCGAGCCACAACCCTAAGATAGCCCCCCAAACCGTAAAAGCTCCATGCCACAAGGTCAGAACTTCCCGCCAGCGCCCCAGAAAAAGCGGTAAATTGCTAAGCACATAGCCGAGCCTGCCGCCGAAAACTGCCCCAAGCACATAGTAGGTCAAGGCCCGCTCCCAGTCCGCTGTCGTTATTCCCAGCTTTTTGGCCCTATGCTGACTCAACTGATAAGTTAGCCCAAAAGCAGCTAAAAAGATCACATGGCTGTAATGCAGAGCGAATCCGCCGTACCGAAAAAGAATAGGATTCATGAAATGCTCCCTTTACTTCGAGGTTTGGCTGAGATCAGTAAACCACTGTCTCAGCTGCGCGTAGGTCAAAGGCCCCGTCTGAACATGGCGGATTATCCCCAAAGCGTCGATCGCATAGGAGGTCGGAATCCCTGTTGCATTGTATTGACCCGCTATTTGTCCTTTTAAATCAAAACCGACTGGAAAGGTATAACCTTTTTGATTTAAAAAACTTCCAACAGCCAGCGGGCTCTCCTTGATATTGACCCCGATAATCTGCACCGGGAAATTATCCTTGTAAGCCTTTTCAATATCAGGCATCTCTAAATTACACGGCGGACACCAAGTGGCCCAAAAATTGAGAAATACCGGTTTTCCCCGCAGTTCGGATAACGTAATCGTTTTCCCATCAAGCATACTGATACTAAAATCCGGGGCCACATTGCCAATTTTCAAACCCACCACTGGGCCTTCTTTGGGTGATGTACCTTCTGGCGTGGTCGTGCCACAACCTACAGTCAAAAACAACAAAAACCCCAAGAGGAGAAGTCCTTGTACCCAGCGCCCATTTCTCATCATTCTCCACCTGCCCTTTCACAAACTCCCCCAGAATCTAAGACTGAGGTTAAGCCGATTTTAGCAACTTTTTTCCCCAAGGGCAAGTTCTCCGGAGGTCAGTTCGTTTCAGTCAAGTGGACGCCCACTTGCAGAAGTGGGCGTCTCAGACGTGGATGGCCTTGAGGACTTGAATGAGCCCGGCCATACTCCCCTTATCCTTGATGGCCACCCGAATAAACTCGCCTTCCAGCCCCTCAAAGGAGGAACAGTCCCGCACCAGAATGCCGCGTCTGCCCAAACGCTCCGTCAATTGTTGAGCGTTCCCTTCCTTGAGTTCGATGAGGGCAAAATTGGCCTGCGTGGGTTTCAACTGCAAGCTTCTCAAGTCGGCCCCTGTGAAGCGCTCATAGAAAAAGGCCCGGCTTTCTTGCAGTTTTTCCCTCACCCGCCCCGGAAAATCTCTATCCTCCAAGGCCTCCAGGCCGGCTTCCTGAGCCAAGACATTGACAGACCAGGGGTCGCGGGCTGTTTTCAGAGCACGAATCAGGCTCGGCTGAGCGAAGACTGTCCCCAGCCTTAGCCCGGGCAGGCTATAAAACTTGGTCAAGGAATAGAGCACGATCAAATTCGGAAATTCCTGCAAATATTCCCGTGCTGACCAACGTAAGGCATCCAGCGTAAAATCATAAAATGATTCATCAAAAATAACCAGACAGCCCGAACGTTCGGCCGCCCTCATGATTGAGGCAAACCCCTCTGGCGACAAAAGGCTTCCTGTAGGGTTGTGTGGTGAGCAAAGAAACAACAGATCGATTCCATTCAGGATGCCGAGCCAAGTCTGTTCAACCTGTCTGGCTCTTTCGGGTAGGCGGCAGTCAGGAAGCGCCTGCCACCCCTCGGCCCCAAGCGGCCAGTAGGATATGTTAGCGTGCACAGCAGCGGCAGCCCGCGCATATTCACTAAAAGCAGGCACGGGAATAAGCACCTTCTCTGGTCGCAAGGCTTGCAGCAGGGTATAGATAAGTTCGCCCGCTCCGTTTCCGGCCAGAATCATGTCATAGGGAATCCCGCTCAATTGGCTTAATTTTAAGCGCAAGGCTTTGCTTTCCGGATCCGGATAGTGCACGATTTGAGACAGTGCCTCTTGCAGGCGCTGGAACACCCCTACCGGAGGCCCAAACGGGTTGATGTTAGCTGAAAAGTCAATGAACTCATCCACATGATAATGCTCTTTAGCCCAGCGCAAGTTACCTCCATGCATGTTCTTTTCCTCCCCGTTGATCCCAGGAACCAGAGTCCACCCCCCCGTCCCGTGCCCTCAAAATGGCGCTGTCGTTCGGGGAAAAGCGTTCTCTCACCTCGCTGAGCAGCGAATCCAGGTTTTCCGTTGCCGGAAAGATTCCAGCCAAGAGCGTCCCGCTGTGCGCTGTGATCAAGCCGAGTCCTCCGTTTACCTGAACCCAAGCAGCGAATGTCTCAAAGCAGGGCTTCGGATTTATGGCTTGATTACAGCGAGCACTCATACTGCTTCCCGCCGCCAGCTTCTCCAGATCACGCTTAGCGATGCCTTCTTTAACCAAAGCCAGAGCCAAAGCAATTTCCGGCTCAAAGCGCCGATAATGCCCGGCAAGATCCTGGCGGGCATTAAAAGCCAGCGTATCGACCGCCCCTCCCCAATCCAGGGCCAAAAACTGAGCCGAAACAGCGGGTCCCAGGCTTTCACTGCCCCCGCCCTGCACATGATTTAGCAGCGTAATCCCGGGAAACATCACACTATCGCTCGGTTCAATCGTCAAAGCTAGGTTTGCCAGCATCTCCGGCGTTGGCGTCAGTCCCAGAGCCCTGAGGAAGGCAGCCGCACTGGCCACAATATCTGCTGTCGAACTCGCCATCCCTTTCCCCGCAGGCAGACTCTCCAGGAAACGCACGTGCCCGCCCCCTTTGAACCCGTACTCTTGCCGAAGCAGGGAAAGCGCCTGTCGAGTTTTTTCTTTTGCAAGGGGGATCTTCCACTGAGGGGCGTCTAGATCCAGTTCCAGGAAAACCTCTGCAAAACGCTCAATCGGGCTGTCAACCAAGAACGGCACTCCGGCCCGAGCCCCTTGAACCCATTCCCCGCATGTTCCCGGACAGCGGGCCCACCCGATTCCCAGCATTGTGAACTCGCTCCCCCCTCTTACTTGATCCACGTGCAATCACTCCGTGCTTAGCGGTATTTCGCACTTCACTCCCCTTGAAGGAAACCGAGCCAATGATCGACAAGTTCCGGCTGCCCCGTAAAATGCAGGTGCAGATAAGATGCTGCAATGTTATCTTCCGCATAGCCATCTGAGTGCAAAGACTCTGCACCTTTGTGCAGGTGAAACAACGGACGATGCGCACGGCTAAATTCCGCCTTGGAGTAGTGAAACTCATGTCCATGCACTACAGAGCCTTGAGCGCCGAGAAAGCCATCCTCAGCCAAAAGCCCTTTGCGGTAGCCTATCCCCTGTAAGGAGACCGTCATTTGCGAGGACATGGGAATGAGCCCGGCCAGGGAATAAGTCTGTCCTTCGAAATCCTTGATTTGCTCCCCCAGATACATAAAACCGCCACACTCTGCATAAATCGGTTTTTTCGCCTGCGCAAAGACCCGAAGGGAAGCCAGGAATTCTTGGTTTTCGCTCAGCTCTCGGAGAAAAAGCTCCGGAAAGCCGCCGCCGATAAATAAGGCATCCAGTCTGGCCGGCAGGGTCAAATCATGGAGTGGGCTAAAGGGTACAAGTTCAAACCCTTTGTACTTGAGGGTATCCAGGGCATCCTGATAATAAAAAAGGAAAGCCTCATCCTGGGCAATTCCCAGGCGCACCATCCTTGTTCCCGCAAAGTCCCGAGATTGGCTTCCCGATGCGAGAAACGTCTCACGCAAGCCGCCCCGCTCGACAGGGGCTTCGCTCATGATGCGCTCGATCCCGGACAAATCCAGGTGTTCTTTTAAAAAGTCGGCCAACTCGGCAAGATACCCCTGGCGCAGTGCTTGTTCGTCTACGGGAACAAGTCCCAAATGACGCTCGGGCAGGCGAAAACGGTCTTCCCGAGGGAGACAGCCAAGAACGGGAAGGTCTAAGGGGGCAATGGCATCCCGCAGCATCTGCTCCTGGGCCGAGGATCTCACCCTGTTAAAGATAACCCCGCTCAGCTGAAGTTCCGGGTCATAATGCTGAAAGCCATACACCAAAGCGGCTGCACTTTGGGCTAGGGAAGCCGCGTCTACCACTAAAAGTACGGGCGCTTGAACCTGTTTAGCGATCTCAGCCGTACTGCCGAAACCCCTTGTGCCGCGCATCCCATCAAAAAGACCCATCACCCCTTCAATGACAGCCCAATACCCCTGGGCACTCTGCCAAAAGAGCCTGGAAAGCTCATCCCCCAAGAGCCAGCTGTCCAGGTTACGCGAAGGGCGGCCTGTCGCTAAGCGATGATAACTGGGATCAATATAGTCTGGACCAACTTTATATCCCTGAATCGGATGGCGCTGTGCCAAAAGCGCCATCAAACCTGAGGACAACGTGGTTTTACCCACACCGCTATGGGTTCCTGCGATCACAATACGGGGAACAGCCATACATTCACATCCCATCCCTGAGGAGTATTTAGTCCAAAAGCAGAAAACAAAAAGATAATGCCCATAAAGCAGACCAAGGCAAGCCAGCTAGCCAAACGGACAAGGGACAGGGAATCTCGAATATGCTTCGCAGCCAAAGGGTTGACAGGATCCCCCAAGGTCGCGCGCAAGGTCGGCTTCCCTTCATAGACATTCATCCCGCCTAGCTGCACACCGAATAGTCCTGCGACAATACTCTCAGGATTCCCACCATTGGGGCTGGGATGGAAGCGCGCATCCCGCCGCCACATCTGCAGCGCGCGTCTAACCTCCAGACGCTTCCAGCTTCCCGCTGCCAGCAACAACGGTAATGACAAACGGGCCGGCAGATAATTGGCCCAATCGTCGGCTCGCGCCGAAAACCAGCCAAAATCCAGGTAACGCGCATTGCGATACCCCACCATGGAATCCAGGGTACTTACCGCCTTAAACGCCCAGGCCAACGGGGCCCCGCCGAGAGCCGCATAGAAGAGCGGGGAAAGAATGCCATCGACAAAATTCTCCGCCAAAGTCTCCACCGTAGCGCGCGCTATTTCCCCTTCGCTCAATGTTCCAGTATCCCGGCTGACAAACCCAGCCAAGGCCGAGCGCGCTTTGTCCAGTTCTCCTGCTTCCAAAGGCTTAAGTACCGCTTTTCCCGCATCCAAGAGGGACTTCCCAGCTAAAGCCGCAGCAATCAACAGGGTTTCGAGCCCAAAACGTA
>JAJZPA010000136.1 GCA_021811425.1 Bacillota bacterium
CTCTTACTCTACATTATTACGCAACGTTATAAGCAAGGAGTAACGTAAGAGGATTTTTAGAAATCTTATTGATATCGACACATTTCTGTTTATCACCGGGTTATATAAAAATCGTTAGTTGTCGCACCGTAGTTTCCTACAAGTGCGTCATAACTTTTTGATACTTTATAGCAAAATGAAAAGAGTTAAGTTGACCGGATTTTCACCCATTTACCGCTTTCGTCTCAAATTATCTGTAAAATATACACCTGAAACCTTCAGGAATCACGTAAACGCTTAGCTATATCGCTGGCACTGTACAAAACGTTTGTAACGATTACCCGTTCTTCTCTGATATGGAAGAATACAAAAAAGTTATCTACAGGCATTTGCCTGAGTCCCAGCACACGTTCTTCTTCTGTCTCCATTAACTTCACACGTTCCGGGAACGTATCAAGAGTTTCGATTGCGTCAGCTATTCTGTTATACTGTCCCATGGCCACTTCAGGTGCAAGTAGTTGCTCTGCGATATAATTATAAATCTCCTCCATATCGGAAAGTGCCTTGTCCGTGATCTGTATCTTATAATGCTTCATGCGTGTGTCTCCCGAAATCTCTGAAAGGCAGCAGATGCATCCTGTACATTAGCTTTTTCGATATCATTGTATCCGTCCTTTAACTTCGCATGAATTTCGTCCGTTGTCATCAAATCGGCGTTTACGGAAACCGGTGCTTTCGGCAACGTTACAGCAAAAGGTATTCCGCCCGTCATTGAAATCTGTTTCAGATAAATATCTATCGCTGTGGACATAGGTATACCGAGTTGTGAAAGGACTTCCTCAGCCCTTCTTTTTACGTCAGGATTAACCCTTAAATTTAAAGTCGTAGTTTTTTCCATGTTAATCATCTCCTTCTGATAATTATTGTAACGCCTTTGTCGTTACATTTCAATGGAGATTCTGACTATTTTAAGCTATCCTACAAAACAGGGTACTGACACTAAAAACATTATGTATCAGTACCCTTGTTATATTTTTTTATAGAAGTTCTTCAGAGCCTTAGCAAAAAGGTTTGATGAGCTTTACTCATATCATTTTAGCCTTATTTCGATTGTACGTTGTTGTTAACCGCCGCCTGAGCGGCAGCGAGGCGGGCGATGGGAACGCGGAATGGAGAACAGGAAACATAGTCAAGCCCGATGAGATGGCAGAATTCGATTGAGGAAGGTTCTCCACCGTGTTCGCCGCAGATGCCAAGTTCAAGATTTGGATTGACTTTGCGACCGAGTTCGGCAGCCATGCGCATGAGTTTGCCGACTCCGTTGCGATCGAGGACGGCGAAGGGATTGTTCTCGAGGATTTTCTTATCCAGGTAAGCCTGAAGGAACTTCCCTTCCGCATCATCACGAGAGAAACCCAGCGTCGTTTGCGTGAGATCATTCGTACCAAAGGAGAAAAAGTCGGCCACCGTGCCGATTTCGTCGGCTGTCAGAGCGGCGCGAGGTACTTCGATCATGGTTCCCACTTTATACTCGAAGGAAACCCTCTGCTCAGCCATCACTGCTTTGGCTGTCTCTTCCACCAAATTGCGGAGCATAACCAGCTCCTTCTGATGGATGACGAGGGGAATCATAACCTCCGGATGAATCATATACCCCTCTTGGACCAAGCGGGCTGAGGCTTGGAAAACTGCCCTAGTCTGCATGGCATAAATTTCAGGGAAGGTGACCCCTAAGCGACAGCCCCGATGCCCAAGCATAGGATTCAGTTCAGTAAGGGAGCGGACTTTGCGCAGCAAACCTTCTTTATTACGAAGGGCCAAAGGATCATTTCCGGTTACTTTGAGTTCGGTGGTTTCTACGACTAAATCCTCTACATTGGGCAGGAATTCATGCAGCGGCGGATCCAAGAGGCGAATCACCACCGGAAGGCCCTGCATGGCCTTGAGGATGCCATAGAAGTCCCCTTCCTGCATCGGTAAAAGCTTGGCTAGAGCGTCTTCACGCTCAGAGATGTTTTGCGCAAGGATCATCGCTTGTACAATCGGGATACGCGCGGGATCCATAAACATATGCTCGGTGCGGCAAAGCCCAATCCCTTGTGCCCCGAAGTCACGGGCTTTTTGGGCATCATTCGGGGTGTCAGCGTTGGCCAAGACCCTGAGCCTCCGTACTTCGTCAGCCCATACTAAGAGTTCCTTAAACTCACCGCTTAATTCTGGGTCGATCATAAGAACCGTCCCGCTGATCACCCGTCCGGTAGAGCCATCGATGGAGATCATCGTGCCCTCCGGATACAGGGTTTGATCAATCTGCACCGCACGCTCTGCGTAGTCAATCTTCAGGGCTTCACAGCCACAGACTGCGGGTTTGCCCATATGCCGGGCGACAACAGCCGCGTGACTTGTCATCCCGCCCCGGCTCGTGAGGATTCCCTGGGCGGCTAAAATCCCGTGAATATCATCAGGCGTGGTTTCCGTGCGCACAAGAATAACCTTTTCTCCCGAATTACCCATCTTTTCAGCCCGATCGGCGTCAAAGACGATCTTCCCGGAAGCAGCCCCCGGTGAAGCAGGCAAGCCTTTCGCCAACACATCAAGCAAGGCATTCGGATCCATCCGACGATGCAGGAGTTGATCGAGCTGCCCCGGCTCGATCCGGCTGAGCGCTTCTTCTTTAGAAATGAGGCCTTCGCGGGCGAGTTCGACCGCTACGCGGATCGCCGCAGGTGCCGTGCGTTTGCCGTTACGGGTTTGAAGAATGTAGAGCTTCCCACGCTCGATTGTAAACTCAATATCCTGCATATCCCGGTAATGCTCTTCCAACCGGGTCGCAATCTCGAAGAACTGGGCATACACTTGCGAGTTTTCCTGCTCCAGGCTCGCGATCGGCCGCGGCGTGCGAATTCCGGCAACCACGTCTTCCCCCTGAGCATTCATGAGATACTCCCCATACAGTTTTTTCTCGCCCGTCGAAGGATTGCGTGTAAAGGCCACTCCCGTTCCCGAGTCATTTCCCATGTTGCCAAAGACCATCGACTGCACATTGACGGCGGTGCCTAGATCATCCGGGATACGGTTGATCTTACGATAAACAATCGCCCGGTCATTATTCCAAGAACGAAAGACCGCCCGTATTGCTTCTTTTAGTTGTTCCTTGGGATCCTGAGGAAAAGGTTTTCCGGTTTTTCTGGCAATCAGCTTCTTGTATTCCCCGACCATCCATTTCAGGCTTTCCGGGGAAAGCTCAGAATCATAGTGCACATCCTGCTTTTCTTTGGCCTCTTCCAAGATATTTTCAAAAACGTTATGTTCAACTTCTAAGACTACATTGCCAAACATCTGGATAAAGCGGCGGTAGCAATCGTAGGCAAAGCGTTCGTTCTCTGTGAGGTCCGCCAGCCCCTGCACAGTCTCATCATTAAGGCCGAGGTTAAGGATCGTATCCATCATGCCGGGCATAGAAAACTTAGCCCCGGATCGCACAGACACGAGTAGCGGATTCATTTGTGCTCCAAATCGTTTTCCGGTAGTGGCTTCTATGTCAGCCAGAGCCGGTTCGATCGCTGCTTCCAGCCCTTCTGGGAATTCCCCGCTCAGCTGGTAGGCGTTGCAGGCTTCGGTGGTGATCGTAAACCCTGGTGGAACAGGAAGGCCAATATTGGTCATCTCGGCCAAATTTGCTCCTTTGCCCCCTAAAAGATCCTTCATGGAAGACTTTCCTTCTCTGAACAAATAGACGTATTTCTTAGTCACGCCTCTCCCCCCTATACATGATCTCGAGTATCGTGCTCGCCGTCTCTTCAACGGCTTTACCCGTCGCATCAATAATCCGGCACCCAACTTTTTTCATGACCTTGCGGGCATACTCCAGTTCTTGGACAATCCGCTCCAGGCTCGCGTAATTTGCGGACGCCCCCAGCCCCAGGGTCTTTAACCGCTCCGTCCGGATCAGGTTCAGCCTATCCGGGCGCAGAGTTAAACCCACAATTTTATGGGACGGTATACTAAACAGTTCCTCGGGCGGAGCCACTTCGGGGACCAACGGGATATTCGCCGCCTTGATCCCTTTATGGGCCAAATACATGCTGAGCGGGGTCTTGGAGGTGCGGGACACGCCGATGAGAACAACATCGGCAAATAGCGCACCACGCGCGTCCTTGCCATCATCGTATTTAACCGCGAATTCGATGGCTTCCATCTTACGGAAATACTGTTCGTCCAAGCGATGAATGATACTGGGAATATGACTGGGCTCAAGTCCAGTCTGGGTCGAGATTGCGCCAATGAGGGGCCCGAGGATGTCAACCGTCTGTAGACCCACCTCCTGCGCCCGCTTCTCCAAATGATTGCGCAGGCCTAACAAAACCAAAGTGTAAACAATAATTGCCTGATCCTTAGCTGCCTCATCCAAAATTTCGTCCAGGTGTGCCTCATCCCGGACATAAGGGACGCGTCGAATCCGTGTCCGTACCCCTGAAAATTGGGCTGCAGCTGCCCGGCTGACAAATTCTGCCGTCTCACCTAAAGCATCAGAGATCACATAAACTACCGGCATCTGTGTCGTCACAACTCATCCCCCGATCTACACGGGACGCAGCAGGAAGCCCTTCTCGGGCTAGCCGTACTTGGCCCGGCCTCTCTATACTCGCTCTTAATGGCTCGATCCTAATTGGCAATATCGAGAAAAAGCTTGCTCAGATTCGTCTTCG
The DNA here is from genome assembly GCA_021811425.1 of Bacillota bacterium. Classification (GTDB taxonomy): domain Bacteria; phylum Bacillota; class Desulfitobacteriia; order Desulfitobacteriales; family Desulfitobacteriaceae; genus JAJZPA01. Next base: position 4,689 of record JAJZPA010000136.1, read on the forward strand.
TAAAGCGCCCTACGACCTCGTAACGCTCATCCCCATTTTCATCGATAAAACTCTCGACAACCGGCAGGCTATCGACCTGATGCTGAACCAACTTTTTCGCCGCCTCCAGCACCGGTTCATCCAGCGTGGTCATAACGATGTTCGGCATCCGGGTCATGATCACGCCGACCGGGACTTGCTGAAGATCGTTTTTGCCGAGTGCGGCTTTCAGTAGATCCTTGCGCGAAACCATACCGAGTAACACCCGATCTGCGCCGACGACGATCAGACTGCCAACATTTTGTGTAAACATAGCCACGATCGCGTCATAAATGCTCACATTTTCGCGCACCACTACCGGGACCGATTTAAAATCTCCGACCCTGAGCTGGCGCAGACGCTCCGCAATCAGAGACGGTACGCGCTTATCCCGAAAGAAATACCCCACCCGCGGCCGAGCCTCTAAGACACCCGACATGGTTAAAATCGTCAGGTCAGGGCGCAAGGTAGCACGGGTCAAATCCAACTTCGCTGCGATCTGTTCCCCGGTAATCGGGCTTGCTCCCTTCACAATCTCCACAATGCGCGCTTGACGTTCCGTCAATTCCAACCTGTTTCACATCCTAATCTAACCCAGGCTTCGATCGCCAGGGTGTTGTTCCGAGATTCAACACAGGCTTATTATCGCAGATCAGGCGGGTTTTATCAAGCTATTGTGCTATACTAATAACCTTTTTCCTCTTAATTATCCCATAATATTTGTCTTATTCCAACCTAAACGAACCCGCGAACTCGTTTTTTATCACATCGCACCGAATTCGATTCGTCTACCACCCCAGCTTTCGTGGCGCACGAACCGTCCCCTTGCTTCCCACTTCGCTTCCTCCGGGGGCGCTTGCTCAGGCGAGTAAACTTAACTCACCCAGGCAGCCCAGGGTCTCCACACATTGCCCGAGTAAAGCCAACCGGGCCTGCCTCAGGTCCTCGGCCTCGACCATAATCATCACGGCAAGAAATAGGCTTTCGACGAGAGGCACTAGTTCGGCTGCCAGCCGATAAGACTGTTCATAATTCGCAGTCGCAATCAGGGCGTTAAAGCGCTCCCGCCGCATGCTAATGGCCTCCGCCAAAGCGATTTCTGCCGGATCGACAAGTACGTGGGTATCGAGAACGTGTGTTTTCTCCTTTTTCGCTAAATTAAAGCAGCGCACATAGGCCGCCGCATAAGCAGCAAAACCCACCTCTTCCCGTTTGGCCGCCAGCGTTCTGGCTTTCTTCGCCGCCCGGTAGAAGGAATCGCTTTCCTGAGCCAGTACCGCATCCACCGTATCATAGTGGAGTCCTTCTTCCTGGAGGACGTAACGCAGACGCTGCCGGAAGAAATCTTCCAAAGCGGGCAGGATTTCGGGTAAGGGCAGGAGGTTAATTCCCTGCTCGACAAAGCCAACATGTGCTTCTTTGAGCAACTCCCGCACTGAGACATCCCACTGGGCATCCAATAAAATCCCAACGATGCCTTGGGCCTGACGCCGCAAGGCATAGGGATCCTGGGATCCGGTAGGCTGAATGCCAATCCCGAAGGCTCCCACGATGGCATCGAACTTATCCGCCAGCGCCACCACCCGACCGGCTTCCGACTGGGGCAGAACATCCCCGGCAAAGCGGGGCTGGTAATGTTCCACGATCCCCTGACAGACCTCGGCAGGCTCCCCGCTGTGAGCCGCATAGTCCGCCCCCATGATCCCCTGGAGTTCCGGAAAATCATAGACCATGAGTGTGACCAAATCCGCTTTGGCCAAATAAGCCGTGCGGTCAATTCGCTCCAAACGTTCGCTGCCGAGGCCCTGTCTCCTGGCGATGGCCTGCCCAAGTTGGCGCAGGCGCTCCACTCGCGCCCGCACGGTGCCCAGCTTCTCATGATAGGTTATTCGCTCAAGCTTCGCCACCAAATCAGCCAGTGGAACCTTGTGATCCTCCCGGTAATAAAAAGCGGCATCTTCAAGGCGGGCTTTCAAGACCTTTTCATTTCCCTGCTTCACGATGTCGAGGGCATGCTCATTCCCGTTGCGCACGGTAATAAAGTAAGGCAAGAGTTTCCCATCTGCGGCGCGAACCGGGAAATAACGCTGATGCTCCCGCATCGGGGTGGTGATCACCGCCTCTGGCAGGTGCATGTAACGCTCGGCAACCTCTCCCAGGAGAGCGGTTGGGTATTCCACCAAGTGTATGACTTCCGCTAATAGCTCCTCATCGACCGCGACCAAACCACCCGTTTGGGCTGCCAGAGACTGGATCTGATCCCCAATCACAGCGCGCCGTTCCTCCGGATCCGCCATGACGAATCCCTTTTTCATCACTTCCAGGTATTCTCCCGCTTGGTTCAAACGAATCTCACCTTGACTCAAGGTGCGGTGTCCCCTGGACATGCGCCCGGAAGCCAGGCCGACGAATTCAAAGGGCACAACGTCCGAGCCGAAGAGGGCCACAAGCCAGCGAATCGGGCGGGCGAAGCGAAAATCGAGGTCTCCCCAGCGCATGGGCTTCGGAAAGTGCAGCGATGTGATCAAATCCAGCCCGAGCTGCGGTAAAATCGCTGGAGTGGGCTGGCCCGCTTCAGCCTTACGGGCAAAAACATAGGGCACCCCGTTGACTTCCCTGGTATAAAGTTCCGCGACATGAACCCCTTGGCCTCTGGCAAACCCCTCGGCTGCCTTCGTGGGTTTGCCGTCTGGAGCATAGGCCGCTTTCACAGCCGGACCTTTGACCTCGGCTGCCAAATCGGTTTGCTTTTCAGCCAGCCCCTCCACGAAGAGCGCGAGGCGGCGCGGGGTAGCATAAGCTAACACATCCCGATACTCAATCCTTAACTCCTTCAGCCGCTTGACAGCCACTTCTCTGAGTTGCTCCAACGCCCCCGGTGCAAATTTCGCGGGTATCTCTTCTGTGCCGATCTCAAGCAAAAAATCCTTCGCCATCTTACTCCACCTCCCGAAAATCGAAGTCCGCTGTCCGCTGTCCGATGCCCGAGTGTATGTTTTCATGCGGGTTTTCAGGTTCGCGTTGTCCAGAATATTTCCCTTTTAACAAAGGGAAGCCCAACTTCTCTCGCTGCTCAATATAAGCAGCCGCACAAAGACGGGCAAGGGTGCGCACGCGACCGATATAGCTCGTCCGCTCTGTCACGCTGATTGCTCCCCGCGCCTCAAGAAGGTTGAAAGCATGCGAACATTTGAGGACATAATCATAGGCAGGAACCACGAGGCCTTGCTCCACCGTGCGTTTCGCTTCGTTTTCATACATGTCGAACCAGGCCGAAAGAGCAGCCGTGTCAGCGACCTCGAAATTGTAATGGGAATAGTCGATTTCATTTTGCAGGTAGATATCTCCGTAAGTAATGTCTCCCACCCATTCGATATCATAGACGCTGTCTTTGTTCTGGATGAACATAGCTAACCGCTCCAAGCCGTAGGTAATCTCCGCACTCACGGGCTTGCAGTCAATACCGCCGCACTGCTGGAAATAGGTAAACTGGGTGACTTCCATCCCATCGAGCCAAACTTCCCAGCCCAGCCCCCAGGCGCCTAAGGTCGGGGCCTCCCAGTTATCCTCAACAAAACGGATGTCATGCTCCTCTGGCCGAATCCCCAACCGTTCCAAACTCGCCAAGTAAAGTTCCTGGACATTGTCCGGTGAAGGCTTCAGAATCACTTGATACTGAAAATAGTGCTGCAGGCGGTTCGGGTTCTCCCCATAACGCCCATCCGTCGGCCGCCGCGAAGGCTCGACATAGGCCACTTGCCACGGTTCCGGACCGAGTGCCCGTAAAAACGTCGCCGGGTTCATCGTGCCTGCCCCTTTCTCCATATCATAGGGCTGGGCGATGATACACCCCTCATCTCCCCAAAACTGATTCAGGGCCAGAATCATCTCTTGGAATTTCATAAAAACCCTCCTATTTCTCTTTCCTGAGAGTGAATAAAGAAAACTCGGCTGGTGCCGAGCCTTTGGCGACGGCAGCACCGCTAGTTTTCTTATCCCCCACAGACTTATACTTGCTGACGGGATAAAGAAAACTCGGCTGGCGCCAAGCCTTACGGCGCTTTGCCATCCGGCATCTAGCCATCCATGGCGATGCTCTAATCTCAAACGTCCTGTTTGAGTCATGGCAGCGCTCTAATCTCAAACGTCCTGTTTGAGTCGGCGACGGCGGCCGC
>JAJZPA010000137.1 GCA_021811425.1 Bacillota bacterium
CTAACTGGGTCTAAGCAAATAGGGAGGGAATCAGTTGGAGAAGAACTCGGTATTCGACCGCTATGTCAGTGGATTTACTTTCCTCTTAGGCTTATTGGTTATTATCTATTCAATGGTACTTCCTAAGCCAATTTTTGCAGGCCAGATGGGCCCGGGAATTTTTCCGACAGGGATAGGTGTTTTAATCGTCATTGTTTCTGCTGTTTTATTTCGCGAAAGTGGGAGAAAAAGTCGGACTGGGACTAGCGACCAGCCGACATCGGAGCAGCAAGTAACAAAGGAGAAACTGTTTAATCGTCATTTGCTCACTGTTATTGCGGCCTTGATCATCTATATACTGCTATTTCAAATACTCGGTTTTGTCATCAGCAGTATGGCCATGATTTTAGCCCTAGGATGGTTGTTAGGAGCACGAAAATGGATTCCCCTAACGCTTATCAGTGTCTTATTTCCGACAGCCTTATTTCTGCTATTCGGTATGCTTGGGGTAGAACTACCAGCAGGAATAGTTCACTTCTAAGAGAAGGAGGAATTCCGTGGATATTTGGCAACATTTGCTCGGGGGATTCGGCATTGCGTTAACTCCTGTGAATTTGTTCTATGCCTTTATCGGAGTTCTGATAGGTACGATGGTAGGGGTACTTCCGGGAATTGGTCCGATGAGTGGGGTGGCCCTTCTTATCCCCGTGACTTACAATCTGAATACGGCCAGTGCGATCATCCTGATGGCCGGGGTTTATTATGGAGCCATGTATGGGGGTTCCACAACGTCCATATTGTTGAATACTCCCGGTGAATCTTCATCCGTCGTTACGGCGATAGATGGCTATGAAATGGCTAAACATGGAAGGGCGGGTTCGGCGCTTGCTATCGCAGCGATTGGTTCATTTGTAGCCGGTACGTTTAGCGTTTTAATGCTTAACCTTCTCGGTCCTTCCTTAGCCAAAGTGGCTATTCGTTTTGGGCCGCCTGAATATTTTTCCCTCATGCTTTTCGGCCTGACTGCTGTAGCCGGTTTTGCAGGGAAAAGCAGGAATAAGGCCTTCCTTTCGCTCTTTATCGGCATGCTCATCTCGATGATTGGAACCGATCTGGTTTCGGGTGCGGAACGCTTTACCTTTGGTATCTCCAATCTTACTGACGGCATAGATTTTATTATTGTATCGATAGGTGTCTTTGCTTTGGGAGAGGTCTTTACAACCATCGTGGAAATGAACAAAGGTACGCAGACAAGGTTCCGGATCGAAGGGAAAATTTGGCCCTCCCGCGAGGAGTTGCGACGTTCTGTCGGTCCGATCGCTCGTGGTTCAGTATTGGGTTTTTTTATCGGGGTTTTGCCGGGGGCGGGAGCGACAATCGCCTCATTTATTGCTTATGATTTAGAAAAAAGGATTTCCAAGTACCGTCATCTTTTTGGCAAAGGAGCGATCGAAGGAGTAGCGGCACCGGAGAGCGCCAATAATGGGGCCGCTGGTGGGGCTATGGTGCCATTGCTTACCTTAGGGGTTCCCGGAAGCGGTACGACGGCCATCTTACTGGGAGCACTGATGATTCATGGGATTACGCCCGGACCCCTATTGTTCGAGAAAAATCCCGATGTTGCCTGGGGGTTGATTGCCAGTATGTATATTGGCAACTTGATGTTGTTGGTGCTCAACCTACCGCTTGTGGGGCTATTTGCCAAAATCATCGACATACCACAAGTCTACCTTCTGCCGATGATCATCATCATTTCCACACTTGGGATTTACGGGGTTTCCGGTAATATCTTTGGTCTCTGGCTCTTACTTCTTTTTGGGATTATTGGGTATTTAATGAAAAAACATGATTATCCCGGTGCGCCGATGATTCTGGGACTGGTTTTAGCACCGCTTATGGAACAGTCTCTACGTCAGGCGCTGATCATGAGTAACGGTGCTTATGCGATTTTTGTTGTAAGGCCGATTTCACTCGTTCTTCTGCTATTGGCCGCCGCTGCGATCGTGGTACCGCTTCTCTTAAGGAAGAAGAACGGAAAGTTTGATCAGATTGAAAAGGATATGGAACTTTAAAAAAGTAGTCGGTAATGGTTGAGTGAAAAAGGGTTAAGTCCAATCAAAGGTACTAACATATGATCAGGGGCGGGATCTTGTCAGATCCTGCCCGCAATTTATCAATCGACATTTAGGAGGAGAAAACAAGTGTCAGCATTGAAAGGAATCCGTGTATTAGATGTGACCACAGTCATTGCAGCACCATTTGCAGCAGGCTTAATGGCCGATTTTGGCGCTGACGTCATCAAAGTTGAATTACCGGGTACGGGCGATCCTTTTCGTAAATTGGGCCCGTATCATAAGGGACAGGCGCTTCGCTGGGCTACCATGGGTAGGAATAAGCGCTGCATTACCTTGGATTTACACCGGAAAGTGGGCAAACAGCTGTTTCTTCAACTGGTAGCCAAGAGCGATTTAGTCTTAGAAAATTTTAAAACAGGGACTTTAGCTAAATGGGGGTTGGATTATGAAACCCTGCGTCAAGCCAATCCCAAGATTATTGTTGTTCATGTTACAGGATATGGACAAACCGGACCTTATAAAGACAAAGCTGGATTTGGCACTCCAGCCACTGCTTTTTCTGGAATGACTTATATTACCGGTTATCCGGATCGGCCGCCGGTCAGCCCTTCGTTTTCCCTGACTGATTACATCAGTGGGCTTTATGCAGTGATGGGGGCTTTATTGGCTTTGTATCATCGTGACGCTTTACAAGGGCCAGGTCAAGAGGTTGATATTTCTCTTTACGAAGGAATTTTCCGGATGTTAGAGTTCCTGGTTGCCGATTTTGATAAAAATCATGTGATTCGGGAACGTAAACCAATGCTCAGTGGAACGTCAAGTCCCGGAGGCACCTATCAAACAAAAGATGCTCAATGGGTGGTACTTGTTACGAGTACGGATAAAACCTTTGAGTATTTAGCCAGAGCGATGAACAGGGAGGATCTGCTTACCAACCCACAATTCAGTACGAATGCAGCACGTTTAGAGATGGACGCTGAGGTAGACGCCATTGTGCGTGACTGGATTGGCAGCCGGGATTATAAAAACGTAAAAGATACTCTTGACTCGGCAGGAGTACCGGTTAATCTTATCTATAGCATACAAGATATTTTTGAGGATCCGCAGTATAAGGCACGGGACAACATCGTAGAAATGCCACATCCCCAGTTGCAAACCATCAAGATGCCAGGGATAGTACCAAAAATGAGTCTAACACCGGGCGAAATAAAGTGGGTAGGTCCGGAATTAGGGGCCCACAATGAAGAAGTATATCGTTCCTTATTGAATTTAGATACGGAAGAAATAACTCGTTTGCAAGAACAAGGAGTTATATGAGCATGACAAGGTGAACGCCCACTTATAGAAGTTGGCGTCTTAGACATGGATAAATGGAGGGTATTTTATGCGCTTACCTGAAAGTATGACGATTTGCGAAGTCGGCCCGAGAGATGGTTTACAGAATGAGAAGCAGATCTTGAGTGTTCAGCGCAAAATCAAACTGATCAACGATGTTGTCAACGCGGGAGTAAAGGTTGTGGAAATCGGTTCATTTGTAAGTCCGAAGGCGGTGCCGCAGCTGGCGGACACGGATGAGGTTGCCAAAGGAATTACCCGCCGACCGGAAGTGGAGTACCGAGCCCTGATTTCGAACTTAAAGGGAGCGGAAAGAGCGATTTTTGCGGGAATAACCAAGGTTAAACTGACGGTTTCTGCCAGCGAATCACATAATAAGAGTAATTGGAACCGATCGACAGCAGAGGTTATTCGAGGGTTTGATGACGTCATGGAATTGGCCGCTAAGAACGGGTTGGAAGTGTCCGGCGCCATTTCAACAGCATTTGGATGCCCGTTTGAAGGCAACATACCTAGGGAACAGATCATGGATCTTATTCAAACATTTAGTTCTATGGGTGTTACAGAAATATCCCTGTCTGATACAACGGGGATGGCTTATCCCAGCCAGGTTTATGAAATCAGCAAAATAGCAAGAGAACTGTTTCCCAGCGTAAGGTTTTGGCTTCATTTGCATAATACAAGGGGTCTGTCCATGGCTAATATCATAGCGGGTATGCAGGCGGGAATCGTACGCTTTGATGCATCATTTGCCGGTCTTGGCGGGTGCCCTTATGCGCCTGGAGCTTCGGGAAATGTAGCCACTGAAGATGTCATTTATATGCTTGACTTAATGAATATCTACACAGGGATTAATTTGAATAAAATGATTGAGATTGCCCGAGATGTTCGGCAGGACGTTGGACATGAGACAGAGAGCTTCATCCTCAAGGCTGGTAAGCCTCTTGCTTTAAGTACAAGAGACACTGATAAACTCCAAAGAGAGGTATAGCAGGATTACGCCACGTTGGAGTTTCTTGTTACTCGGTCATATAACCTAACTCTTGGGAAATGTCTTGCGCATGTTCTGTGATGAGTCGGATAAAAGAGGGTAGTGCCTCCTCGGTATAGCGGAAGGAGGGCCCGGCAAGAGCCATGGCTGCAATCACTGTTCCAGTCATATTCCGGATGGGAGCGGCTACGGATGATACGCCATATACTCTTTCACCATGACTAATAGCGTAACCTTGATGACGGATTTGTTCGGCTTCACCAGCTGGCATGAGCTCATCACTTTCGGGCCTGTGCTGGAACGCCAGGAGGATCTTGCCTGAAGCTCCCTTGAGGGGAAGAAGCGTTCCAACAGAGACAACTTGTTGAAGGGGTTCTCTGCTGGGGGCCCTTTCTACACATAGTCTCATTCCGTCTTGCTCAATGTATAAGCTTACGGATTGGGCCGTTAAATCTCTCAGACGTCGTAAATAAGGAAGAGCAATGAAACGATATTCTTGATCATCCAGATAAGCCGTACTCAGCAGTAAGGCTCGGTAACCGAGCCGATAAGTCTTGCTTTCGTCATCCCAAGAGAGATATCCTCTCTGTACGAGGCTTTGTAAGATTCGATGTGCCGTTGCTTTGGGCAGTTGTACATGTCGCGAGATGTCGGAAACCCCTAACTTGCGATGGCTCTCTTGTGTAAAACATTCCAATATGTCCAGAGCCCGGTCTAAGGTGCGCAGCGTGTCCATCGTGGTCCATTCCTCTCTAACAATTGTTGATTTATCATATCATTGTCGTTAAATTCTCAAAACTTATCAAGCACAAATGCTCGTGGAACTTGATTCAACTTTTAGTAGAACGAGTTAACTTTTTTCTTAGGTTAGGAATAAGCATGTCTAGTCTATATTAGCAGAAAGTGCTTGGCTGCGCCAGATATTCTTACATGGATGTTCTCGTACGGAAAAGTATAACAGAAATAAACGGATAAGACCGAAAGACTAGGGAGGAAACGGAGAGTGGATCTCGCATTTTTCAGCGCTCTTTTGAGTATTATTGTCATCAACATCGTCTTAAGCGGAGACAATGCTGTGGTCATTGCCATGGCTACACTCCGGTTGGAGACAAGGCAGAGGAAAAAGGCGATATTTTGGGGAACCTTTGGAGCGGTAGGCTTGCGCGTGGCTTTAACGGCGGTTGCTGCCATGCTTTTAACCGTTCCCTATATTCAAGCCGTTGGCGGGTTTTTACTGACTTGGATTGCCGTAAAGCTATTAGCGGAGGATGAAAGCGGGGAAGACAAGGAAGCACCCGGTAGTATGGCTCAAGCGATTAGGACGATTATCATCGCGGATTTCCTCATGAGTTTAGATAATGTCCTGGCGGTGGCTGGAGCATCGGGCGGCAACCTTCCCCTATTGATCATTGGCCTTATGTTAAGTATTCCTTTGGTCGTATGGGGCAGCACATTTCTCTCACAGCTTATGCGTAAATGGCCTTGGCTGGTGGGTTTAGGTGCCGGATTGTTGGGCTTTACGGCTGGGGAGATGCTATTAAAAGAGCCTTATTTAAAATTTCTAGCGGAGAATCCGATCCTTGAATATTTAATTCCGGGTCTGTTCGCTGTGGGGGTTATCGGGATTGGCACCTGGAAAGGCAAGAAGAAGGAGAAGCAGGAGGTTGAACAATGATCTGAGCTGGCAAATATCTTCCCCAATGAGTGTGCGCAAACCCGAAGGCAATCTTGACGACAGGGAGAGCAATGTATTGGTCTGACTATTCGCCCAATCGGCCAAGACTGGCTAACACCAGTAAACGCATGCTAACCCAGTAATTCCGTTCCGAACGGGAGGAAGCGCTTTGGATCTGCAAGCGACAGTTTTGCTCGGAGAGCCACCAATCGCAACTCAGCTTGCCACGCTCCAGATTTCTCTGGATCTCAGCCATGATTTCCGAACGCCAGCCTTTCCGCTGGGTATAAGCCAGAACTCGCTCAGCCAGAACCTGGTAAGCAGGATGAATTAAGCGCTGGCTATCCTGGTCATATTCCAAGTCCAGGATGGGGATGACCCCTGCCAGATCGCGGGAAATATCGGCTAGCAGGTCCTGCTCCTCGTTGGATGAACCGATATATAGGTAGTATAGTCTGGCCGTGTGCTTATTACCCGCATGGCGCAGGATTCTGCCCAGTCTCTGGATGCGCTGCCGGTTGCTGCCGGTGGAGGAAGCAATGATTCCTATGTCGGTCGCTGGTACATTCAAGCCTGCAGCCCGGCTTTCAACATGTCATGCAAGATATTACTCCGAATAATCCTGTCGCTGTGGATTTGCTATCCTTTACCAGTAAGCACCTGGAAACCGACAAGTTGTTTTTCGTGCTTCGCTCCTATCTGAGTGTGGATGATCCGGATGAGAAATATTTGCTCATGGCCGATCTGGAGGGTGATTTTGAAAATCTGACTACGGCCTATGTCGATCGCGCCCAACGGGAGCCCATCGAAAAGGTTCTCAATCAGATTATTGCCGCACCTCAGCTTCAACCGCAGAACCGGGATGAAATCCTGGCCGTTCTGGAACAGGTCCAGGTTTTCCACGGTCGGGCCTATGACTGGCAGCCCAATCTGGATGTGCGTGAGGTTTTTTAAGCTTCGGAAAACCGGGGTTATCTGCTAAGAACCCGAATCCGGGCCGCTGTGGAATTGCTGGATCAGCTTTACCAATACGGACAGGCCGGGGACATTCGGATCAATGACCTGGGAGTGCCCCAATACCAGGAAGAGGAACTCCCTTCTCTGGATGAATGTATGATGGACGAACATATTCTGTAAAGTTAGTTGTTTCCAGTGCGTTTAAATGTATTATAAAACAAGAAACTTCTGCAATAGGCTTAAGGGATAGTTACACCATAGAATGTCTCAGTGAATCCCCTTGCTTTCTGTGGCGAGGGGATTTAGTGTGTTTCCATGAATGGACTTGACTTTAAGCCAATACTTTAATAAATTAAAGACAGAAAGTATTTTCGTGCTTGCTTTGCCACCTTATGGTGGTTCAGTGGAGCATGGGAACAGTTCGGGTTGCGGGGGAATGAATGTGGGAATCGAACGCCTCAAGGAGCCCTTGACAGATGCCCTATTTGAAGCGGTATTGCTTTTACAAGACAAGGAAGAGTGTTATCGGTTTTTTGAAGACATTGCCACAGTGGCTGAGATCAAGGCCCTGGCCCAGCGTTTGGAGGTTGCCAAACTGTTGGACAAGAATGAGACGTATACCGAGATTGCGGCCAGGACAGGGGCGAGTACGGCCACGATCAGCCGGGTTAAGCGCTGTCTTTATTTCGGCGCGGATGGGTATCAGTTGATTTTAAAGCGTTTAGCCAAACCGGAGAGGAGCTGACCCATGCAGCGTAGTGTATTAGGTACGCGCATTCCGGCGGGAATGCATGATTTTCTGCCCGGTGAATTGGGTATGCTGGAAAAGTTGGAAGGACAGCTGTTGGAGCGGTTTCTGCGCTGGGGCTATCAGAAAGTACTGACCCCGGCTCTGGAATACGCTGCGTGTGTACAGCCGGAACTGGATAAAGACGACGAACTCTACAAATTTTTCGATCGGCAAGGGCACATTTTGGCTTTGCGACCGGAGTTTACGACCCCGATCGCACGTATGGTGGGGGCGCGTCTGCGTACGCTGAGTCTGCCTTTGCGTCTTTGTTATGCCGGAGATGTGTATCGCAATTCTTCAGCTCAGTATCGCGAATTTCGTCAGGTTGGGGTAGAACTGGTCGGATCCGCTTCGGCCTTGGCGGATGCCGAGGTGATTGCTTTGGCAGCAGAAGGGATGCGGGAACTCGGAGTGGCCGACTGTCAGCTCAATCTCGGGCATATGGGGATCTTTATGGGTCTCATGTCTGAGTTGGGGGTTCCGGCTGAGGTTCAAGGGGCGTTGGAAGAAAAACTTGCCCGCAAAGATCTGGTCGGGATCGAGAGCTTGGTTCGCCAAAGCGATCTCTCAGATCAGGCGAAGGAGATTTTATTAAAACTGCCGTACCTGCACGGTGGTGAAGAAATCCTGGATGAACTCGTTCGCTTTAGTAAACAGGCTGAGATTCGCGAGGCGGTTAATGGATTGCGTGAAGTCTATGGCTATCTGCGAGATTTTGGTGTCCAGGACATGGTAGCGCTTGATCTGGGGATTTTGCGCGGGTTTTCTTATTATACGGGTGTGATCTTTGAGGGGTATGTGCCGGGCGTCGGATTTCCGGTGCTTGAAGGGGGCCGATATGATGCCCTTTACGGAGATTTTGGCTTTCCTCAACCTGCGACGGGTTTCGCGATTCATTTGGGGAGTTTGTTGGGGCTTTTTTCCCTTAACGGCCTTGAAACTGCAGGCGTTTTGGTTTATGGGGCGGATCGCTCTGAGGTCATTCGTCGTGCGCAGGCCTTAAGGTCTGAGGGGAAGCATGTGGAAGATCGGAA
>JAJZPA010000138.1 GCA_021811425.1 Bacillota bacterium
AAGAGAATAACCTTGTACTTAAGATTATCTACCTGAGCAATAAGGGACAGAATCTCGCTTATAGACAGAACACAGGGAAGCTTTTTAGGCCTTTTGGGCCGGATGATAACGTCGCCTGACAGTAGTAATGGAGCACCTTGTTGAAAAAGAGTTTAAAAGCGTGCAGGAAATGTTAATATTACTGTAGCTGAGATGCAGTCGGGAAGAAATCTTTCGAATACTCAGTAGCCTATCTGAAGAATGTAAAATTCGCTATCCTTTCGGGGATGATTACATAACAACTTATCGTTTTGAGATTTTGGCAACTAAAAGTTAAGTAGGGTGCAGCGGTTTAGTACAACAGCGTATTCCCAACACTTAGAATAGATGAAAGCCGGTTGGGGCGCGTCGGGAATACACGGGACGTTAGCTGAAATGTCCATGTCGGAGCGGTTTTTGAGGTTTGTTGTTTGTTAATGTTATGTGGATATTTTCAAGCAATTAGTGCATGGGTATGATGCATTTTGAGAAGGGAGAGGTCAGGGATGAAATATTGTCAACTTAGAAGCGGACAAACACTTGTTATTCGAGAGGCCGAAAAAGAAGATGCTTCTCGAATTATAGATTACATAAATACGGTAGGTAAAGAGACGGATAATCTAACGTTTGGCGAAGGTGGGTTTGGAATAACCGTAGATAAGGAAGGCGAATTCATAGAAGGCATTTCTAAATCAGATAACCAGCTTATGATTTGTGCTTTTAAAGAGGATACATTGGTAGGACAATTAGTATTTACCGGGGGTTCTAGACCACGCATTAAGCATGCTGGAGAGTTTGGAGTCACGGTCCTTAAAGAGTATTGGGGTAAAGGAGTCGGTAGTGAACTGATAAGTTACCTAATGGGGTGGGCAAAAGAAACTCAAATAGTAAGAAAGATCAATTTAAGGGTTCGGAGTGATAATCATAGCGCTATCAGTTTATATAAAAAGTTTGGTTTTGTCTCGGATGGAACAATTACTCGGGAGTTCGTCATTAATGGTAAGTTTTATGATTCCATTCATATGGGAATGGAGATCGACTAAGAATTAAGCTGAGATAGAAATAGGATTTGGCAGTATATCTAAGAAGGTGGACACGTCATCTAACAGAGTGTTTGCGACACTTTGCCAAGATGAAAGCAGGTTTGGGACGCATCGCAAACACTCAAAACGTTAACGAAATGTCCATTTCGAAGTTGTGTTTGGGGTCAACTATATGTAGGTTGGAGACGAATGAAAAAGACCCCACCAGGGAGGTCTAACCATTATGTATTCGTTCGATTTCACCAACTAAATGATTAAAATCTTGTTCGTTCATACGCCCAATAAAGTCCTCTTCCCTAACTAAAGCTCGTAATTGTTCTCTTGTTAGATGGATTAGTCTTAAGCCTTGAACCCATGAAGGTTTTAGTAACCCAGATCTATGCCAATTAAGAATAGGTATCTTAAATTAATCAAAGTACTTGGGTGGATCATTTGGCGGTACCGATGTAGTGGCAACCAACGTTAGTAGATAGTTGTCTTTTTCGGCCACTATTATTGCAGGTCTAATTTTTGATTCACTAGGATTGTCCTGATATCCAACCTCGAGCCAAAAAATCTCACCTAAAGTTAACTCATACATTGCTGATTTTACTGTTCTCCTTCAACAATGTAACGATGATCCTTGTTCGTCTTGTCAAACAATACTTTTCCATCTTTAATTATAACCGGACGAACCGTAATTTCCTGGAATGTTTTGGGGGATAAGGACAATTTTCTATAACCTTGTTCTTTGGCAACTGCGCTCAAGTTGTCCCCCTCCTTAATCTTGTTATCTTCTTCTTTATCCATAGCATATCACCTTCTAAACATTCATTCAATAAATATTAGCCCAGTTTACCCACTTAGAAGATGTAGGAATGGAATGATGTGGTATATAATGAAGTTGAGGGGTGGTCTGGTGCGAGAAGGTTTTGTGAGCTGGACACTTCGTACAACAAAGGGTTTGCAACATCGGAGATGACATTTCGGGCAGTAATCCGACGTCGCAAACCCTCGGAACGTTATCTGCAATTGCTAGAAAAGGGAGAGAAATAGTTTGGGGAATTTTGAGTTTGACGGCCAAAAGTATAAGTCCGCTTCCGGCCATCAGAAAGAGTGGGGAACCAGAATCGTAGCCGAATTAAGTTTTACCGGAGCAGAAGCTATTCTTGATCTTGGTTGCGGTGATGGTGTACTAACAAAACTGCTGGCTGACTTGGTTCCTGAAGGGAAGGTCCTTGGAATCGACGCCTCAGTGGGAATGATTGAAACAGCAAAAGAACTAGAAGGACATAATTTGTCTTTTGCTTGTCAAGACATAAATGACATGGCCTTTTCCAATGAGTTCGACTTGATATTCTCAAACGCTGCTCTACACTGGGTTAGGAACCATGAGAGGCTCTTACATAGTTGCCACATAGCCCTGAAGCCAGGTGGCGTGGTGCGTTTTAATTTTGCTGGAGACGGAAACTGTTCCAATTTCTACGAGGTTATTAGGAAGGTAATGGATCATCCGACTTACAGTGAGTATTTCAAAAACTTCGAATGGCCATGGTACATGCCAAGGCATAATGAGTACGAGGAACTGGTCAAACAATATGAGTTTAGGGAATCAAGAGTCTGGGAAGAAAACGCTGACAGAAACTTTAGTACTAAAGAAGATATGGTAAAGTGGATTGATCAACCTTCTATTGTTCCATTCTTAAAGTTCCTCCCCGAGGAAAAAAGGGACGGGTTCAGAAACGAAGTTGTACGAAGAATGATTGATAAAACCACTCAACCCGATGAAACCTGCTTCGAAACCTTTAGACGGATAAACGTTTTTGCAAGAAAGTAAGACGCAACAGAAGATAACAGGGCATTCACGAAACTTGCCGAGATGGATGTAGTATGACGCGCCGGGAATACGCAGAACGTTAGACGAAACCATGGCGTGAATGAAGAGTTTTGGGGGTCTGAGTATGACAGGGACAGTTAAAGTTAATAAAGAGTTTGTTATCAGCTCTTTTTCTACCGAAGGGACACTATCACAATATTCATCTGCAGTGACTGACATTGGTTTGTGGGAATCGGAGAAAGTTTTCTTCGGCAAGCACCTTCCATTGAGACACTACAGTGATTGCTTACGGATGATATCTGGCAGGAAGAAACAGCGTCTATGGCGAAGTGTTCTACATAAAGATATCGCGGTAATTCACTGAGGAACCCATTGGCGCGCCAAAGAGTGGTTCTACTATGAGTGCCTTTCCGGGTATATTTGGTGGAGCAATAGCTTTGTATCACCTGCTCACGCGATGTTGACTCATTAGTAAATGTCCTAGGTTGCGCAAGTCCGTCGGCAATGGAGCTTTTATGGCAAACGCTTGCCCGGTGGCTGGATGATGGAAGCGGTAGCAGAAAGAGTGGAGGGCCTGACGTACAATCGAAGCCGTGTCGCCGCCGTAGAGATCATCTCCGAGCAAGGGATGTCCGGAAAACTGGCAGTGTACCCGGATTTGGTGTGTCCGCCCGGTGGCTAAGATGAATTCAACGAGGGATACTTCTGCATATGTCTTCAAGATGCGATAGTGTGTGAGGGCTGGCAGGCCATCGTTGCGAACTGCGTGTTGGATATAGCTGCCTTCGGCAAGCCCGATGGGGCCATCCCATATTCCTTGGGGTTCGAGAAGATGACCATGGATAAAGCCTAGGTAGATTTTCTCTACGAGGCCGTGCTCCATCTGCCAGGCGAGTTGCTGGTGGGCAAAATGGTTTTTGGCGATGAGGACTAGGCCGGAGGTATTGCGATCAATCCGGTGGACGGGCCGAAAGGGGCGAGGCTCGCCTTGCCTTTCCCAATATCCGGTTACGGCATTTCCCAAGGTGTGCTCAGGATAGCGGGGGATGGGATGAACCACTTGGCCGGCGGGTTTGTTGACTGCAAGGAGGTAGTCGTCTTCATAGAGGATGTCGAGGGGAAGGTTCTCCCCTCGAATTTGGCTTTCTTCTCTCAACTGGAGCGCTAGGGCCAGTTTTTCACCCGTTTTTCCTCGAGCCGTTAAATAGGTAAACTTATCATTAACCCAAACCCGCTCGCCCTGTTTTAGGGTTTGCAGGAGGCGGTGCGAAAAATGAAAGCGGCGTGATAAAATTTCCTGATACTTTTTCCCATCGTCTTCTGGCTGTAAGATATATTCCCAGTATTCGTTCAAAGTTATATCTCCTTTTTCAGCATATCATGTAAGCAAAGGGACGGTTCTTGTGCTTCCATGTTTTTGGTGCTAGTCCTACTAAATTGTGTCTAAATTGTGTCTAAATTGTGTCTAAATTGTGTCTAAATTGTGTCTAAATTGTGTCTAAATTGTGTTGGGGTCAAATTGTGTTGGGGTCAGACCCCGGGTGACGTATTTCCAACAGAAAATGGAGTAAATCATGTTGCAAAAGGTTAACGGACAAACCTATTATTGTCCTGGGCCAACGAATATTGGGGTGGTTCGCTATAAGAACGGTATGGCCCTGTTAGTTGATGCCGGGATAGACAGCACAGCAGGGAGAGGGCTGGCCCAGGCGCTGGAGGCCGAAGGGTTGAAGCCTAAATACCTGATCCTTACCCATGCCCATCCGGACCATTTCGGAGCCGCGAAGTGGCTTAAGGAACAGTATACTGGCCTTCTGCGCTATGCTAGTGGAGAGGAAGCCATGTACATGAAGTATCATCGGTTGGAGAGTGAAGCCTTGTATGGCGCGAGCCCGCTAAGAGAGTTGGAAGGGCGTTTCCTGAAAGGTCCGGCGATTGAGGTAGAGAATTTTCTTAAACCAGGGGTAGTCGAACTGGGTGAGAAACGCTTCCAGATCATTGCTCTGCCAGGGCATACCTTTCATCAGATTGGGGTTTTGACCGGCGACGGGGTGCTGTTTGCCGGAGATAGTTTGTTCAGTGAAGCGATCATGGAAAAGTATGCTTTCCCCTTTTTGCTTGATGTCGAGGCCGAGCTGCAAACCCTCAAGAACTTGGAAGAACTGGAGGTTCAAGCCGTAGTCCTTGCTCATGGCAAAGAGCCCTATGCGTCGATTAAAGAACTGTGTGCCAAGAACCGGGAGCGAATTGAGGAGTATCTGGAGATGATTGGTGACGGGTGTAACCAGCCGCTCACACGGGAAGATGTGACTGAGCAGATTTTGCTTGCGGCCGGGACAGAGGCGGATATTCCCGGGTATCATATGGCTTTCGCAACTGCCGGGGCCTTTCTGAGCTATTTAGCCAACCGCCACGAACTCGAAAAGAGTATTGTGGGGGGTAAGTGCTATTTTTATAAGGAATGATCACATAAACCTCAGGGAAAAAAGGAAAATTACGTTTAATGAAGAAATAGATTCGGCAGATAGTTGTGACACTTGTTAGAAAGAGGTGCAAAGATGAAAGATCCCCGTATTGAAAAGTTGGCAGACACATTGATCCATTATTCGCTTAAACTCCAGCCAGGGGAGAAGGTTCTCATTGACGTGGTTGGACTTGAGATTCCTTTGGCCCAGGCGTTGGTGAGGATGGCTTACCAGGCTGGGGCCTTGCCATTTCTCTCTATTACTAATCATACGCTTATGCGGGAAATTTTAAAAGGTTTCAGTTTGGAACAAGCAGAGGCCATGACGCGCTGGGACTTAGCGCGGATGAAAGAGATGCAGGCTTATATTGGCATCCGCTCGGGGGAAAATGTCAATGAATGGGCGGATGTTCCCAATGAAAAACTTCGACTCTATCAAGCGCATTACTCGAAACCCGTGCATACGGATCAAAGGGTGCCTCATACACGCTGGTGTGTTCTGCGTTATCCGAATGCGTCTATGGCTCAGCTGGCTAACATGAGTATTGAGGGTTTTGAGGAATTTTATTTTGATGTCTGCAATCTGGATTATGGAAAGATGTCCCAAGCGATGGATCCGTTGCAAGCCTTAATGGAACGGACAGATAAAGTGCATCTCGTCGGTCCGGGAACCGATCTGGAGTTCTCGATCAAGGGATTGCCAGCCATTAAGTGTGACGGACAGCTCAACATTCCGGATGGGGAAATCTTCACGGCTCCGGTGAAAGACTCGGTGCATGGGGTTATTTCCTATAACACCCCAGCCATATATCAAGGGTTTACTTACGAAAATATCATCCTGCATTTTGATAAGGGTAAGATTGTCAAAGCGGAGGCGAACGATCAGGCTCGGATCGAGGCGGTATTTAATACGGATGCAGGGGCACGCTATGTCGGGGAATTTGCCATCGGAGTCAATCCATATATCCTCACACCGATGAAAGACACCTTATTTGACGAAAAGATCGAGGGGAGCTTCCACTTTACACCAGGATCCTGCTATGATGACTGCAACAACGGAAACAAGTCCGCGATCCATTGGGATTTGGTGACGATCCAGCGTCCGGAATACGGCGGCGGTGCGATCTATTTTGACGGGGTATTGGTGCGCAGAGATGGGCGTTTCGTTCTGCCGGAACTTGAAGGGTTAAATCCGGAAAACCTAAAATAGACGCTACACAAGGTAGATAAGCTAAGGAGAGTGGGCGAACATGAGGATTTTGAGTACACTACCGATTAAAGATGAGCAGAGGACCGAGGTTCAAGGGATTAAGCAAGGAGCGGAATACCTGCACATTGAAAATTTTAAGGAGCATGACGAAAAGGCGGAAATCTTAGTAGTCTTTGCCAAGCCGCTACGTGCTGAAGAACTTGGAAATTACCCGAATCTGCGCTGGATCCAAATGATGTCGGCTGGGGTCGACAATCTTCCTTTGGCTGAGTTGGCCAAGCGAGGGATCATCCTGACCAATGCCCGTGGAGCGCACCAGGTGCAGATGACAGAACATGTCATGTGGAGCCTGCTCACGTTGTTCCGACAAGCACATGTCTATATTCGCCACCAGGAGCAGAAGCTCTGGAATTCCGGGGTGAAGCTCGATGAAATGTATGGTAAGACAGTATGTATCGTGGGGGCCGGACGGATCGGGGAAGCGGTTGCAGAGAAATGCCAGGGTTTTGGGATGACGGTGTTGGGAATTTCTAAAAGCGGAACCAGCCATCCTGCTTTCGACCAGGTGGGGGATCTGCAGGAATTGGATGCTTTCTTAGGGATGAGTGATGCAGTGGTTGTGCTTTTGCCGCTCACGCAGGAAACGGAGCGTTTCTTTAATGCCAGGCGTTTTGCAGCGATGAAACGGGGCACGTATTTTGTCAATGTCGCGCGTGGACCTGTCGTAGATGAAGAAGCGTTGGCTGCGGCCTTAGAAAAAGGCCAAGTGGGGGCCGCCGCGTTAGATGTCTTTGTTAAGGAGCCGTTGCCAGAAGAGAGCCATTTATGGTCCATGCAAAACGTGGTGATAACCCCACATATCGGAGGGCGCTCGCCGTATTATAACCGCCGAACCTTTGAGATCTTTTTGAATAACTTGCGAGCCTATCCAGAGCGGAAACAGATGGCAAATGTCATTGATCTTAGGAGAGGATACTGATTGGCGGGTACAGTTTGAAAGACAGGGAGATTCCCATGAGCGATACGTTGAGGCTAAGTCTTATCTATAATCCCTATGCGGGGCGACGCCGCTTGCTCAACCAACTTGATACGGTTGTGCGCATCTTTCAGGAGAGTGGGTGTGAAGTTTGTGTCCACCGAGCCAACTCCCCCCAGGATATTGAGGAGGCCGCAGCCCGGCAGAGGGGAGTAGACCGGGTAGTGGTCGCGGGCGGGGATGGCTCGATTTATCAGGCTGTCAACGGGCTCATGAAGATTCCCTCTGGTGAGCGCCCGATACTCGGTATCCTGCCGGTGGGAACAGCCAATGATTTGGCTTATGCTTTGCGTTTGCCGAAGACGATTCGCGAGGCTTGTGAGGTGATCGCCCGCGGACGGATTTTTAACATGGATGTGGGTCATCTTAATGAGCGTTATTTTGTCAATGTCGCCAGCGCCGGGCTGCTCACCGATGTTTCTCCAACAGTTGATCTGCGGGTAAAAAATGCGCTCGGTCAGCTGGCGTATTATCTTAAAGGGCTGGAGGCCTTGCCCTCTTTCCGTCCTTTCCGGGTGCAGTTTACGTATGAAGGGCAGGAACGAGAGGAGGAAGTCCTTTTATTTCTGGCGCTCAATGGAATTTCGGTCGGGGGCTTGCGCAAATTTGTCCCCCAAGCCTCCCTTAGCGACGGATTGCTGGATATTGTGCTCATTCGCCAAAGTGGTTGGCCGGAAACCCTGCGCTTGCTCTTTGGCCTTTTGCGAGGAGAAAAGGCCAATACGGATCAGATTATTATGTTTCAAACCAAGGGTTTGCGGATTACGGCGGAACGCCCGATGGATTCGGATTTGGATGGAGAATGGGGCCCGAAGAGCCCTTGGGATTTGAGTGTCGGCCCCAAGATTTCCGTTTTTTACTGATGTCGGCATAAAGCGTGGGCTTTAGGAAAATAGTATAGGCATTGGAAAAAAGATTCTGGGAGGGGTGCGTTTGTTTGGCAGCCCGTTTCAACAGAAGGTGTTAGAGCGCCTGGACGCGCTGAGCCCCGTATATGTGGTGGGCGGAGCGGTGCGCGATCAAATGCTTGGGATTCCCGGACATGATGTGGATGCCGTCACGGCCCTTTCCCATGAGGCGTTGGAAGAAAAACTGAGGGAATGGGGGTACTACCCGCATCGGCTGGGTCAGAGACAGCTGACCATTACCTTGTTTGACGACGGAGATCG
>JAJZPA010000005.1 GCA_021811425.1 Bacillota bacterium
TTCCTCTTTATCACTATTGCCTGTGGGGCGATATCCGGGTTCCATGTTTTGGTAGCTGGTGGCACGGTCTCCAAGCAAGTAACGAAGGAATCGTACGCGCGCAACATCGGTTACAAAGGCATGATTTTGGAATCGACCCTATCGATATTGGTCATCGCAGCGGTATCTTCCGGTATTGATTTTAAGACTTATACAGAGGTGGTCTGGCCGACTGGAGCGGCAGGCAATCCGATCTTGGGTTTTTCCCTCGGCATGGGTGGGCTGTTAAACAAAGGGTTAGGTTTGCCAATGTCCTTTGGCACGGTTCTGGGTATTCTGATGCTGGAGGGATTCATCGTCACTACGCTGGATACCGCAGTGCGCTTGAACCGCTTCTTATTTGAAGAACTGTGGAGCAATCTGTTCAAGAATCCGCCTGCTTTTATGAAATCCTACTATTTTAATTCCGGCTTATCGGTTGCCATCATGCTCTATCTGGCCTGGAACAATGGCTGGAAAGTGATTTGGCCGATCTTTGGCTCGGCGAATCAGCTCTTGGCAGCGTTAACCCTGATTGTGGTCAGTGTTTGGTTGGCTAATAAGAGCAAGAAATATTGGTATGCCATTATTCCAGCGATGTTCATGATGGTCACAACCTTGGCTTCACTTTTAATTCTTCTTTTCAAGACCTATTTGCCGAAAGGCAACTGGCCGTTGGTTGCTGCGGATCTTGTTTTGCTGGCCTTAAGTATCGGGGTCATTATTATTTCGGCCCAAAAATTTGCCAGCAAAAATAAAACGGGGACGGTTGCGGCTAAGTAGGCAAGCCGTTTTTAAGATGATCAATCTTTACTAAATCTCAACTCAATCCTGCCGGAGAGACGTGCCCAACGCGGCACGTCTCTTAACGTGTATTTCCCCAGAGTATGACCTCCACCCAGTTCCGACGGGCCATGACCACGGCGTACAACATACGCTGAGGTGTATGGTCAGAATCCGCGTCTCCAACAGTCTGCCACCATGCCGGGAATTTTGGGTCAGGGAACGAAATTTTCGGTAAGAGTACCGCTTGAGGTGAAAGGCAGGGATGGCGGTCAAGGTCTCCGTAGCTTATAATGGTTGTGGTGAGAGCATGCGAGGTAGGTAAACTTTGCGAAAGGAGTCAGCATGGCCGATGAGAGAACAGAAAAACTATACGTTTTGTCTAAGGTGAGTTTTCTGTCTGACCTGACGACCGAGGAACTTACTGAACTGGCCGATGATTTCACCTGGGAAGACTATTCTGCGGGATCAGACATTATCCAGCAAGGGGAGCAGCAGCACCGATTTTATGTTCTGGCCCGGGGACGGGCCAAGTCTTTAGTGACCCAGGAGGCGAGAAAGGCCTGGCAAGTTACTGCTTTCGGCGAGGGAGATGCTTTTGGCGAAATATCCCTGTTTACAGGAAGAAAAGCTCCGACTTCGGTGCGTAGTACGGAGAACTGCCGGGTATTGGTGCTGGATGCGGAGCATTTTGCCCGCATGATGGTGCGCTGGCCTAAGCTATACCCACGTTTTATTGAAAAACTTTCTAAGAGTCTGAATCGGGCCAACGATATCGTGTGGCAGACAAAGCATAAGGAATTCTTGCGTTCCGCCTTGCAGTTGACGCAAAATGAGGAGAAATATTACGGCCTTTGGGGCAGTGCCCGGACGACGAAGGAAGTTGAAAGCAAGCTGGCCGAATTTGCGGAAAATGGCGGGAATATACTCATCGTCGGCGAACGGGGTACAGGGCGGCAGATGCTGGCCTGGCTCGTCCATAAACGGCGTTGGGGGGAGGCTGCGCCTTTTATCGTTATTGACGGTCGCCGCTTTGACAGGCAGTGGGGTGACCAGCTGCTTAATGCCGGAGACACAGGAGAACAGGGGCCCGGCTTGGGGAGCAGCCTCTTGGATGTTGCTGAGGGAGGTACATTGCTGATCCGGGAGATTAACCTTGTTTCACCCCGGGCCCAGTTAAAGTTGGTCCAGTCTTTACAATCCCAAAAACATGGTTGCCTCATCGTGGGCACATTGCAAGCGGATCCCGAGCGCTTGGCTCACAAGCTTATCCCCGAATTAAGGGCAAGTTTTCCGCAAAGTTACACGATTTCGCCTCTGAGGGAACGGAAAAGGGATATTCCGGTTATTGCTCAGGGAATTTTGGAGAAGTTGGCCAGTCAATATCGGCGCCCTGTCCCTGTTCTTCATTCAGAAGCGACGAAGTTGCTTTTATCGCATCAATACAGGCAAGGAAATGTCACGGAACTGATCCGGGTCATGGAACGAGCCTTTTTTTTGGCTGAGGATGTCGGCATTGGCTTGGAACACATTTTCTTCGGACCGACAGCTGAGAAAATCGGCCGTACGCTTGATCTCTTTTCCTGGCCGCGCATCGAGAACCTGTTCAAGCAAGGGCGTTTGGTTTTATGGTTGCAGCGGTTAGCGGCAGGAATTTTTGTTTCTATCCAGCTGTTCTTATTACTGATGCCGGCTACACGTTACACCGGTGTGGCCTTAACCCTGATCTTTACCTTGATCTGGGGTCTGTGGTGGCCTGTCTTGACCGTGATCTCGCCTTTTCTCGGCAGAGTTTGGTGTACGGTTTGTCCTTTTTCTTTTTTCATGGAACAAGTTCAGAAAAAATGGCATTTGAACCGTCCAGTTCCGGATCTTCTTAAAAAATATAACTATATCACCGTCACCTTTTTGTTTCTGCTTATCTTTTGGATCGAAATCGTGACCGGAATGCGTTCCCACCCGGGATACACCGTCGCCTTACTGATTGCCGTGCAGGCTGCTGCTACTGTAACTGGGGTTATATACCAAAGACATGCCTGGTGTAACTACCTCTGCCCGTTGGGAGGGTTTGTCGGCATAGCGTCAATCGGGGCCATCATGGAGATACGCTCCGATGCCACAGTTTGTTTAAATAAATGTACGACGGCCGATTGCTACCGAGGAAACGGAACCATTGCCGGTTGCCCTATGTCGCAACACCTGCCGTATTTGGATAATAATCTCAGTTGCAAGTTCTGTTTTAATTGTGTTCGCACCTGTCCCCATGGAGCGATCAAGTTTAACCTGCGAGTTCCTGCCCGGGAGATTTGGCATTTGGTGAGGGTGAATCAAGGTTTTGCCGTCTTTATCGGAGTAACTTTGGCGATTCTGATCCCGATCAACTATTTTGAACCCTTGCAAACCGTATGGCCTCTGGGGTTATGGCGTTTGTGGTTTAGTCTGACCTATTGGGGAGTGGCATCAGCCACAGGTGTAATTTTTTGGTATATCGCCCGGCCTTTTAAAACCAAAGCGGCCTCCCGCCGGATCAAGCTGACTTTTGCTTTGATTCCTTTGGTCATAGCCGGACATATCATCTACCAGTTGCACTTTGTTCCGGGAGTATCATCCCTGCTGCTGGGGATGGGCTGGTTGACCGAGGCTGGAGAGGTTCGTTTTACTTCTGTTTCGCTTGACGTCGTAGGACAGGCGGTAGCTTTGACCACTGGTCTGGCTTTAAGCGGATTTACGCTAGCTATGGTCTTGCTGCACACCCGTAAGAAAAGGATGGAAAAGCCGCCGACTCCCCATTGACAAGCTTACGCTACTCGCATATAATTAATCGAACAAGTGTTTCGTGTGTTTTTCTGAGAGGGAGGAATGGATATGGCGGGTATAGACAAGTTAAAGGCTCTCGATACAGCCTTAAGTCAAATTGAGAAGCAATTCGGCAAAGGCTCGATCATGAGGCTGGGTGAGGCTTCAGCGAAAATGTCCGTGGAAACGATTCCAACCGGGGCCTTAGCTTTGGATATTGCCCTAGGGGTAGGCGGCGTTCCTCGCGGGCGGGTGATCGAGATTTATGGTCCAGAATCCTCAGGAAAGACAACGGTAGCCCTGCACATTGCCGCAGAGGCGCAGAAATTGGGCGGGGTCGCTGCTTTCATTGATGCTGAGCATGCTCTCGATCCGCTTTATGCCCGAGCTTTGGGCTTAAATATTGATGATTTGTTGATATCTCAGCCTGACACTGGGGAGCAGGCTTTGGAAATCTGCGAGGCGCTCGTTCGCAGCGGAGCGGTCGACATTGTGATCGTGGACTCGGTCGCGGCTTTGGTTCCACGGGCGGAGATCGAAGGGGAAATGGGAGATGCGCATGTCGGGCTGCACGCGCGCTTGATGTCCCAGGCTCTGCGCAAGCTGACCGGAGCGATCAGCAAGAGCCGTACCTGTGTCGTTTTTATCAATCAGATCCGGGAAAAAGTCGGGGTGATGTTTGGCAACCCAGAGACGACGACGGGTGGTCGGGCCTTGAAGTTTTATGCTACGATTCGCCTGGATGTACGGCGGCAGGAAACCTTAAAACAGGGCCAAGAGATGATTGGCAACCGTACCCGGGTCAAGGTTGTCAAGAACAAAGTGGCTCCTCCGTTTAAACAAGCGGAATTTGATATTATCTACGGCCAAGGGATCTCGCGGGAAGGCAGCATTATTGATGTCGGTTCGGATATGGAGATTATCAATAAATCAGGGGCCTGGTACTCCTATCAAGGGGAAAGAATGGGTCAAGGGAAAGAAAATGTGAAGGAATATCTACGGCTGCACCCTGAGGTGGCGAACGAAATTGAAGAGAAAATCCGCAGCAATATGAGTACAGCTGTGGTTTCGACAGTGGACGAGGATGCCATTGAAACTGAAGAAGTGTAACCGGTGATGGGAAAAAGTCTTGAATCCGCCTTGGGGGCTCTGTCGCGCCGAGCACTTACCGTCTCGGAACTGAGGCAGCGTCTTGAACGTAAGGGATTTGGCAGGGCAGACATTGAAGAGACTCTGACGCGGTTAAGCGAATGGGGATACTTGGACGATCAGCGCTTAGCTATGGCTTATGCCAAGAACCGCTGCGCTCGCTATTCGCGTCAGCGCATTCGTGTAGATTTGCTCCGGCGCGGCGTGGAGCGATCCCTAGCTGAGGAGGCTGTTCGGGGGATTTCAGAAGAGGAAGAACTGCGGCAGTGTCTGCTGGCTGCAGAAAAGCTGGTTTCACAAGAAGGGAGGCGTGCCCAAACGGGAAAACCCGGCTGGGTTTCGGCACGCCAGAGGGTAGGAGCTAAACTGCTTAAGCAGGGTTATCAACGGGACATGGTGCTCATGGTTCTTGACAATTTTTACAAAAGTGATTAATATGTATACCAGTGGATCTGTCTCTGTCCGTTGTTAACCTTTTGAAGGTTTTTCTTATAGATTTCATCCTAGTTAGGCTGGTATATACTGGAGGGTTTTGACTAGCGAGCGTAAGTTTGTAGGAAAATTCAGGGCTTTTTCCCTGCTTAAAAAGGTTAGAATCGCACAAGAGACTGGTCAAGGAACCAGTTTTTTTTGTTTCCTATGTTTCCTATGGTAAGAATGCTTGAGTTAAATTTTTAGACGTAGGGAGGTGAGATTTGTTGGATTTAACAGGGGTTATTATAGCAGGTGTGCTCCTGATCGTTGGACTGGGGACTGGCGGCACGGCTGGTTGGATTGTTCGCAGGACAACGGCTGAAAAGACGATCGGCTCGGCTGAGCAAGAAGCGCGTAAGATTGTTGAAAACGCCAAAAGCGCTGCCGAGGCCAAGAAGCGGGAAGCGGTTGTCGCAGCCAAAGAAGAGGTTATGCATATCCGCAACGAGGTGGAGAAAGAAACTCGGGAACGGCGCAACGACGTTCAACGTCTCGAACGACGGATTATGCAAAAGGAAGAGACCCTCGACCGCAAGATGGAATCCCTTGAGCGCAAGGAGGAAAACTTGCACCGTAAAGAAGGGGAAGTTGATCGCCAAAAGGACGAACTCAACCAGTTGGTCATGAAGGAGCATGCGGAGTTGGAGCGTTTGTCCGGGTTAACCTCGGATGAGGCGAAACAGCTGTTGCTGAAGAGTGTTGAGGAAGAGGTTCGCTACGAATCCGCGATTATGATCAAAGACATCGAGTCAAAGGCCAAAGAAGAAGCGGAGAAACGGGCGAAGAATATTATCGCTTTGGCTATCCAGCGCTGTGCGGCCGACCACGTGGCTGAAACGACGGTCTCCGTTGTGGCATTGCCAAATGATGAAATGAAAGGCCGGATTATTGGCAGGGAAGGCCGTAATATCCGTACCCTGGAAACCTTGACCGGGATTGATCTTATCATTGATGATACGCCGGAAGCGGTGATCCTCTCCGGTTTTGACCCGATTCGCCGTGAAGTTGCTCGGGTAGCGTTGGAAAAACTGATTTTAGATGGCCGGATTCATCCTGCTCGTATTGAAGAGATGGTGGAGAAAGCTCAGAAGGAAGTTGACCAAAAAATCCGGGAAGAAGGGGAACAGGCCACCTTTGACACGGGTGTGCATGGTCTGCACCCTGAGCTGGTTCGTCTTCTGGGGCGTCAAAAATTCCGCACGAGCTATGGGCAAAATGTTCTGAAACATTCCATTGAAGTTTCGCATTTAGCGGGATTGATGGCAGCTGAACTTGGAGTGGATGTCACGCTGGCCAAACGCGCCGGGTTACTGCATGATATCGGCAAAGCGGTTGATCACGATACGGAGGGAACACACGTCCAAATCGGGGTTGAACTCGCGAAGAAATACAAGGAATCTTGGGATGTTATTCATGCGATAGAGGCCCATCATGGGGATGTAGAACCGAAGACGGTTGTCGCTGTCCTGGTTGCAGCTGCAGATGCGGTATCAGCAGCGAGACCGGGAGCGCGCAGGGAAACCTTAGAATCGTATATTAAACGTCTCCAGAAACTAGAGGAGATCGCTGAGTCGTTCGACGGCGTCGAGAAGTCTTTCGCGATCCAAGCCGGTCGAGAAGTTCGGATTATCGTGAAGCCCGATAAAGTGGATGATGTCTTGGCTCCGCGGATTGCCCGTGAGATCAGCAAGCGGATCGAAGAGGAACTTGAATATCCAGGACAGATCAAAGTGGTTGTCATCCGTGAAACACGAGCCATTGATTACGCTAAATAATAGCCTATGCTATTTCAAAAGGACAGGTGATGGGTTCACCTGTCCTTTTGTATTGCCAGACATTAATTGTAAAAACATCGTGGGCAGGACTTTGCCGCTTTGTGCCGAATTACTAAGGTACAGGTATTGAAGAGGGAGGACGCACATGGCGGCGCACAGTTTGCAGTATAAAAACGGGGGAAATGTGCCAGAAGGTGTCGGATTGCTGATTTCCATTTTGCTGCGTTATGCTGAAGTGGGCTCAGTATATTACTGGTCTGAGAGGCAGGCGCTTAAGTTTACGTTCATGCTTAGGGGCGAAGCGGATATCGAGCGTTTACGCAACAATTTACCGCTGGCACTTGAGGTGTATCATCAATTAGAAGGGCATACGATGCATGATTGCGAGATAGGATGCCGCAGCGAGGATAAAATTCATGTCTTGACGATCGTGCGTGATGTGGATAGTATGACGCAAAATGAGGTCGGGCTGATTGTGGATTTTGTGAAACGGGAATGTGCAGAATTTCTAGTCTGTGACGAAGTGAATTTGCCTGAAGATGAACTGCAGTTCCAAGAAGAACTCATTGACCATATGTTGGCCAACATCCATAACAACGTGATGGACAAGAACGTAGTGGCAGTTCGTGAAGAGGGGCGCGTTCTCGTCTTCAGAAACTGAAGTTCGCCCTGTCCGGGCGCCCATGTTTTAGGATGTAGTTCGCGTGACATACTAGGTGAAGAAATGGATGCAAAGGAGCGAGTAGATGAACGTGCTCTTCATCGGCGATGTTGTCGGAAAGCCAGGCCGCCAAGCGGTTCAGGCTTTTTTAAAACCGATCCAATCTGAGTATCACATTGACTTGACGATCGCTAATGGGGAAAATGCGGCTGGCGGCAACGGTTTAACTAAGGATGTGGCTCAAGAACTTTTTGGCTTTGGTATTGAGTTTATTACGATGGGTAACCATGTTTGGGATAAACGGGAGATCATGACCTATATTGAGGAGGAGGCGCGCATTATCCGCCCAGCCAACTATCCGTTGGGTGCGCCTGGCAAAGGGTATGGTATCATCCGGCGTAAAGGGGTAAAAGTGGGGATCGTCAATCTTTCCGGGCGAATTTTTATGCCAACGTTGGACGATCCTTTTAGCATGGCCAGTCGGCTGGCAGAGATGATCCGGCAGGAGACCCCCAATATTTTCCTGGACTTTCATGCAGAGGCGACGTCAGAGAAAATCGCTTTGGGATGGTTTTTAGACGGAAAGGTATCTGCAATTCTCGGCACCCACACGCATGTGCAGACGGCGGACGAACGTCTGCTCACCCGAGGGACAGCCTATATTACGGATGTCGGCATGACAGGCCCTCGGGATTCGGTTTTGGGAGTCAAAAAGGAACTCATCATTAATCGCTTTTTGACACAGTTGCCGACAAAATTTGAGATTGCTGCAGGGGTACTGCAATTTAATGCTGTCGTCGTCGATCTGGACGAAACCAGCGGCAGAGCCAGGGGTATTACCAGGATTCAGCGTCTTTCCGAAGATTGAGGAAATTAAGGGTGAGGCCTTATAAAAACCGATAAAACCTGCGCTAAAGTCAGAAAATTCATGGAACCAAAAAAAGGATTTTTTGATTTTGTCTAGAATACCTTTAGAACAGAAGAAGTGGAAATACATGTAAGCGCAGAACAGGAGGTTGTCGGTATGGATGTGTTAAAAGTCTCAGCCAAGTCAAGCCCAAATTCAGTGGCCGGAGCATTAGCCGGGGTTCTTCGCGAACGGGGTGGCGCCGAATTACAGGCCATTGGGGCGGGCGCACTCAACCAAGCGGTGAAAGCAGTCGCTATCGCCAGAGGATTTGTCGCCCCAAGTGGAGTAGATTTGATTTGCATTCCAGCCTTTACGGACGTTCAAATTGACGGGGAGGAGCGAACAGCGATTAAGCTTATTGTTGAACCGCGTTGATTTAGTAGCGATCAGAAACCTGTCTGCAGGCTGCAGACAGGTTTTTTTAGGTCTCATGTGCATACGGTTAAGAGTGAAGTATCTTTAGAGTGCCAGATTTTGCTGAGACTGCTAGCGCAGTTTCCGCTGTTTAGACAGTGATGAGCGAGGAGGTTTTAGTATGGATGGAATGTGGGTGGTTGATGGGCATTGTGACAGCTTGATTGATTTCTGTTCCGGGAAGCGCTCCTTGAGAGAGGAGCAGGAAGGACAGTGGGAACTCGAACGCGCACGTCAAGGGAAGATAGGGCTGCAATTTCTGGCAGTCTATATCGAAGCACAATATAAGCCTGAACGCGCTCTCTCCCGAGGGCTCGAACTCATTCAGGCAGCCCACCGTTTTCTCTCAGCGAATCTCGATGCGGTCTTTATCGTCCGCGAGCCTAAGGATCTGGAGCGACTAGCACCAGAAGGGAAGCTGGGGGTCTTGCTGAGTGTAGAAGGCGGGGAGATCCTCGGAGAGAATCTCTACCTGCTGGATATCATTCACCACTTGGGGGTTCGGGCCTTGGGGCTTACCTGGAATCAGCGCAATGCGATCGGGGATGGGGCCGGTGAAACAAAAACCCAAAGCCGCTTGACCCGTTTTGGGGAATCGGTGGTACGGCGGATGAATGAACTCGGGATGGTTGTGGATGTGTCTCATCTCAATGAAGCAGGGTTCTGGCATGTCTTAGAGATTTCTTCCCAGAGTGTCATCGCTTCTCACTCCTGTGCGGCTGCGCTCTGTCCTCATCCCCGTAACCTGAGTGATGCTCAGTTACAGGCTTTGGCGCAGTGCGGCGGAGTCGTCGGAGTCAACTTTTACCCGAGTTTCTTAAATTCTAGCGGGCAGGCCAAGCGAGAGGATGTTGTCAGGCACATTGTGCATATTGCGGAGGTGGCCGGAGTGGACGCCGTCGGGCTGGGCTCCGATTTTGACGGGATTTCGGAGGTGCCGGAGGGTTTGGAGCGTGTAGAAAAGATGGCTCTTTTAATCGGCGATCTGCAGCAGGCCGGCTTTAATAAAGATGAAATCCGCAAGATTTGCTCTGGAAACTTTATGCGTTTACTGGCGAACGTGATAAAATAGCAACAGAAACGCATGTGTCACATCAGCACAGATGCAGGTGGAAAAGGGGTATTAGGGTGGGCTTGATTGAAGCAGATTTGCACTGCCATACCACGGCTTCCGATGGGCTGCTGACTCCCTCTGAGGTGGTCAAGCTGGCTCAGGGTCGTGGTCTTAAAGCGGTGGGGATTACGGATCATGATACCGTTCAAGGATGGCAGGAGGCAGAAAGAGCTGGGCAGGAATGGGGAGTGGAAATCCTCAAAGGAATTGAGCTGAATACGGATTGGCAGGGAACCGAAGTGCACATTCTCGGCTATGAATTGGATCCGGATTCTCCGAATCTGATGGAGCGCCTGGAGACTTTGCGCAGGGCTCGCGAAGCACGGATGTTGGAAATTATTGAACGACTGCACACGTTGAAGATTGCGCTGACTGCGGAGGATGTCCGGAAGTTTGCCTCCGGAGAATCCATTGGCCGCCCGCACGTCGCTCAGGCCTTAATGGCTCAGGGCTATGCCACAAGCATTCGTGATGCCTTCAAGCGTTATATCGGACAAGGGGCACCCGCCTATGTTCCGCGCTCTAAGTTGAGCCCTGAAGAAGGGATTGCTTTAGTGCATGGAGCCTCTGGAGTGGCCGTGTTGGCCCATCCGGGGGTGCATCGCTTGGAACGGGGGATTCCGGCCTGGGCTGAAAGCGGTTTACAGGGGATTGAAGTGAGCCATTCGGAACACTCTCCCGAAGCTGAAAGGCGCTGTCGCGAGATGGCAGCGAAGTACGGTCTCTTGATGACGGGAGGCTCGGATTTTCATGGAGAAAAGCGGAAACCGGGCGTGAAGCTGGGCGACTGGGGGGTTCAAATGGAGGTCGTGCGCCAGCTCAAGGAATTGGCAGAGCGGGCGCGGCGCCTTTCATTCACACCGAAGCATTGATCACTCCAGGGAGAAAGAGAAAAGGAAGGGATGTTTCTATGTTAGCCGAGCGGATGCAGGGGTTGGGAGTTTCTGTCTTTTCACAAATGGATGAACTGCGCTCGGAACTCAGCCGCCAGGGCAAAGAGTTTATAAACCTAAGCATTGGGAGTCCAGACCGGCCTCCCGCATTAGCAGTGCGTCAGGCTTTGAGCACAGCGGCATTAGATGGGTCGCTTTATGGCTATACCTTGACGAGAGGTACGGCAGTTTTTCGCCAAAGTTGTGCGGCTTGGTATCAACACCGTTTTGGAGTAAGCTTGGATCCCGAACGCGAGGTATTGCCCCTCATGGGCTCGCAGGATGGGCTTGCCCATGTTTTTTTGGCCTATATTAACCCTGGGGATCTGGCTTTAATTCCCGATCCGGGGTATCCGATCTATACAGCAGGGCTTATGCTTTCAGGAGGAAGGAAAGTGGCGCTCCCGTTGCTGGAGGAAAACGGGTTTTTGCCTGATCTTCAGGCTATTGCGCCGGAAACTGCTGGGCGGGCCAAACTTATGTTCTTAAATTATCCCAATAACCCCACGGCCGCGACGGCATCACTTTCCTTTTTTGAAGAGGTTGTCGCGTTCGCTGGGGAATACGGTATCCTGGTTTGCCACGATGCGGCTTACTCCGAGTTAGCATTTGACGGCTTTCGGCCTGTGAGTTTTCTTCAGGCTGAAGGTGCCAAAACGGTGGGGATTGAGTTTCATTCTTTATCGAAAACCTTTAATTTTGCCGGGGCGCGGTTGGGGTTTGTAGTCGGCAACTCGGATGTTATTACGCAATTGACCCTGCTGAAATCTAACATTGATTACGGGGGTTTCGCTCCGGTCTTGAGGGCTGGTGCAGCCGCGTTGGCCGGTTCTGGGGCCGAAGTGGAAGAGAACCGTCAAGCTTACCAGCGGCGGCGGGATGTGTTTCTCCAAGGATGTGCCAAGGTCGGTTGGCAGATTCCTGCCCCTAAGGCATCTATGTTCGCCTGGGCTCCCGTGCCTACGGGGCAGGACTCTTTCACCTTTGCGGTTAAACTTGCCAGAGAAGCGGGGGTTTTAGTCGTTCCTGGCGTGGCCTTCGGCGGACATGGGGAAGGGTTTGTGCGGGTCGCCCTGGTGCAAGAGGCTGATGTGATGCAGGAAGCGGCTAAACGGATCCAGGAGTTTTTGCGCCATAAGGGTTAAAAGGGTGCAGCCTGGCATAGAATACCAGTGTAGTTTCTAGCCGGGGGTGCATAACGATTTGGATGCGCAGGAAGAGTTAATCATGCTGAGGCTCCGGGCGACGGGGCTGGAGCAAAAGGTCAGCGAATTGGAGCAGAGGGTGGAACACTTGCGGGTCAGCCGACGTGTGTTGATGAATCTTCTGGAGAAGGTGGAACGTGAGAAGATTGCCCTCGTCCATAACCTAGAAAAAGAAAACACGCGCTTGCAGCGGGATAACACCCGTTTTGCGCAGTGGCTTTTTTCCAAGAACCGTCAGATCGTCGAACTGCAAGAACGGATTGAAGAAGAAAAAGCATGAGACCCAAGGGTTTCATGCTTTTTCTTATTTGGACGCTAGTTGAGGTTGTCTGCTTTTTGTAAAAGCAGGCTCAGGTGAGACTTGGGTTGGTGGTGTTCACGAATCAGATCGCAAACGGTGGGAGACAGGCCAGCTTCCCTAGCTAATTCAGAGCCCCAATGGGCATGCTCTGCGGCAATCTGCAGCACCGAAGTGATGATGCGGGTCTGTTCAGCCTTTGATCTTATGCCTGCAGGAACATGTTCTAGCAGAACAGTCGCTACGCGTTGCCAGAGCTTTATCCCCGTCAAGGATTTACCGCAGTCATGGAAGAGGGCGGCTAAAATCAAACCCCGGTGCTCACTCTCGGACAGGGGAATTTCCCAAGATTCAAGATCGCGAGCGACATCGAGGGCATGGCGTTGTTCAGTTGCAGACTGCCGGAAGAAAAGGGGGAGGGCTTCAGGAGGAATGTGTTGTTTGACATAAGCCCGTTCAGAGGTACTGATTAGGGGAAATAAGGCACGCCAGAATTGTTTTACACGGTAGTAGAGCATCGGATCCTCCAGAAACTTGATTGATTTGATCTTAACCGTTTTTGACAACCCTGGCAAGTTCCAGACGCTAGTTATATTTTCCGTCCATTTGTTGAAAAATAACCTGTCCAGTAGGCATAATATCTGCTATACTATTAGGAAAACCAAAATAAGGTACACAAGGAAAGGAGTCTACCATGTCCAGTCGTTTCTTAGGAGAAGGTCTAACCTTTGATGATGTGCTGCTTGTTCCTGCCCGTTCCGAGGTTTTGCCACGGGATGTGGATGTCAGTTCCTATTTAACCCGGAAAATCAAGTTAAACATTCCGCTAATGAGTGCAGGTATGGATACCGTGACCGATTCCCGCATGGCCATCGCGATGGCACGGGAAGGAGGCATAGGGATCATCCACAAGAATATGGCCATTGAGCAGCAGGCTATGGAGGTCGATAAAGTAAAACGGTCAGAACACGGTATTATTACGGATCCGATTTTTCTTCATCCCGAAGATAAGGCGCAGGATGCCTTAAATTTAATGGCGAGATACCGAATTTCTGGGATTCCAATTACTGTAGGCATGAAATTGGTAGGGATTCTGACCAACCGAGACTTGCGATTTGAAAAGAATTATGACAGGCAAATTGGCGAAATTATGACCAAGGAGAACCTGGTTGTCGCTCCGGTGGGGACGACATTGGAGGAAGCGAAGAAGTTGCTGGGCCAGCATCGGATTGAAAAGTTGCCGATTGTGGATGCTAAGGGTGATTTAAAAGGCCTGATCACGATCAAAGATATTGAGAAAGCCCGTCAGTACCCGAACTCAGCGAAGGATGAAAGAGGCAGGTTGAGAGTAGGGGCTGCTGTTGGTGTCACCCCGGATCTGATGGAACGGGCTGAGGCCCTGTTGAAAGCGGGGGCGGATGTGCTCGTTGTCGATACGGCTCATGGGCATTCAATCGGTGTCATTCAAACCGTGAGTGCCTTACGCAGCCGTTTTCCAGAGGCGCAGATTATTGCCGGGAATGTGGCGACGGCTGAGGCGACTCGGGATTTGATCGAAGCGGGAGCGGATGCTATCAAGGTTGGGATTGGGCCTGGTTCTATCTGCACAACCCGGGTGGTCGCAGGGATTGGGGTGCCTCAAGTCACGGCGGTTATGGACTGTGCGGAGGAGGCTGACAAACATGGCATCCCGATTATTGCGGACGGCGGGATCAAGTTTTCCGGCGATATTGTGAAGGCGTTGGCTGCCGGTGCACAAGTCGTGATGATCGGGAGCTTATTCGCCGGTACGGAGGAGAGCCCCGGCGAAATTGAGATTTATCAAGGTCGGAGCTTTAAGGTCTATCGTGGCATGGGTTCCATTAGCGCGATGAAAGAAGGAAGTCGGGATCGCTATTTTCAGGAGAAAGAACAGAAGCTCGTTCCGGAAGGGATTGAGGGGCGAGTACCCTATAAAGGCTCGCTGGCAGAAACGGTGTATCAGATGGTAGGAGGCCTGAGGGCGGGAATGGGATACTGTGGAACTTCGAATATTGAAGCTTTGCGTAAGCAGACGAAGTTTATGCGCATGACCCCGGCGGGCTTAAGAGAGAGCCATCCCCATGATGTCACCATCACCAAAGAGTCGCCAAACTATAGTTTCTAGGGGGAAGGAAATGAATATAGTCATTGCCCCAGATTCTTTCAAAGGGTGCTTGAGCGCCATTGAAGTGGCAAAGGCCTTAGCCCGAGGCGTACAGCGCGTTTTTCCGGAGGCCAGGATTGCCCTGATCCCAATGGCTGACGGGGGAGAGGGTACAGTGGATGCGGTCTTGGCGGCTGTCGGAGGCAAAAAAGTGAGCGTGAGGGTCACTGATCCTCTTGGGCGTCCCCGCCTGGCGGATTACGGGTTGCTGGACGGGGGACAAACCGCCATTTTGGAAATGGCTGCGGCTTCGGGTTTGCCGCTGCTTACAGACACTGAGCGTAATCCACTTTTGGCTTCAACACATGGCACCGGGGAATTAATCAAGGATGCACTGGCTAAGGGAGTGAAGAAAATCCTGATCGGGATCGGTGGCAGTGCCACTAACGATGGAGGGGCCGGGATGGCGGAGGCTTTGGGAGTTCGCTTTCTTGATGCAAAGGGTCACTTTCTCCGGTCGGGAGGAGCCGACCTTGAGCGCTTGGCCAGGATTGATCCGTCAGGGCTGGACCCGCGTCTTCAGGATGTAGCGATCGAGGTAGCTTGTGACGTACAAAACCCGTTGTGTGGTCCGCAAGGGGCAAGTGCGGTTTATGGTCCTCAAAAAGGGGCGACTCCTGAAATGGTTGAGCGCTTGGATAGAGCCCTCTTGAACTATGGACTACAGCTGAGTGAACTGGCTGGACAAGATATCATTAATCTGCCTGGGGCCGGGGCTGCCGGTGGCTTAGGGGGCGGTCTGGTTGGGTTTCTAGGCGCCAAGCTGCGCTCAGGGACGGAGATCATTCTCGAGGCGGCCCGCGCTTCGGAGACAATTCCGCAGGCTGATCTTGTGCTTACCGGAGAGGGAAAGACGGATTTTCAGACCGCTTATGGTAAGGTGCCGGTCGGCGTGGCGCGTTTGGCTAAGGATGCTGGGGTGCCGGTCGTGGTGCTTTCCGGAGCGGTCGAGGGTAATCCGGATATGCTTAAAGATTATGGGATTACGGTCTGTTTCAGTGTGGCTGAAGGCCCCATTGCCTTAGCCGAGGCTTTGGAGCGAGCCCGAGAGCAGCTGGAGCGGGCGGCCTGGAGGCTACTTCTTGTGTGGAAGGCAGTACAGGGCAGAGCCTAGTGAACTTATTAAAAAATATGAGCAATCCCCCCAATAGTCGGAAGGAAATTTATGGTAGATGCCGAATTGGTATCTAAAGTCCGGTGACGGGGGGGGTTTTTATGGAAGAATCGCGGCGCGAAAGAAAGAAAAGGGAAACCCAGGAAAAGATTTATACATCAGCTATGCACTTGTTTCGCCAGCGGGGATTGGCAGGAACATCCATTGAGCAGATTACCCAACATGCAGATGTAGGCAAAGGGACGTTTTATAATTATTTCTCTTCAAAAGAAGCGGTTGTTCTGGAGTTTTCACGGCGTGCCTACCGGGATATTTTGGCGCAAGGCCGGGAGAAAGGGAGTTTGGGGATTCGACACCGTCTAGAAGAACTGCTTGAGGATTGGGCGGAGTTTATGATCGCAGAACGGGAAATGGCTTGGGTTGCGGTGCGCAGCCGTGAGGGTGCAGAATCTGATTTAGGCCTCCACTATGCGATTCAGGGAATCTTAACCTTAGGCCAGAGGGAAGGGCAGATTCGAGCGGATTTTGACCCGGTTTTCCTGGCGGAAACCTTGGAAGGGATGATGATCCAGCATTTTATCAGCTGGTTTGTGCAAAGCCGCGGGGATCTGAAGGAGGAACTTCGCCGTGTCTTGAAAGTGTTCTTGGATGGGCTCAGCGAGGAAAAACACCGCGCCTAGCGGAACCCGAAGACCGGGCAGATTGGCAGGTCCGGCAGGCTTGGCGCAATAGCTTTGCAGATGGGCATCTTTGTGATATATTGTTACTCGGGAGTCAGAAGTCAGGAGTCAGAATGAGAAGACCGGCGAAAACATGCGAAGGCTT
Source organism: Bacillota bacterium (assembly GCA_021811425.1). Lineage (GTDB taxonomy): Bacteria > Bacillota > Desulfitobacteriia > Desulfitobacteriales > Desulfitobacteriaceae > JAJZPA01. The sequence goes on from JAJZPA010000005.1 coordinate 16,654, forward strand.
ACTGGTATGGCAGAAGGCGCATTTGTTCGATATATTTAGGTTATCTTTGGAGCTTGGGGGTTGAAAATGTGACAGTTTTGCAAGCATTGGTTTTAGGAGTTGTGCAGGGTTTAGGGGAATTCTTGCCGATTTCAAGTTCAGCTCATCTTGTACTCATTCCCTGGTTGTTTGGCTGGGATCAGGACCCAGGACTCACGTTCGATGTGGCCTTACATATGGGCACCTTGCTTGCCGTCGTGCTCTATTTCTGGCATGACTGGCTCAACCTTTTGCGGGGGGCTGTGCGAAGAGGGCCGTCAGATGAAAAACGTTTGTTTTGGTACTTAGTTCTAGCAACAATACCTGGAGGCCTCTTCGGGTTGGCTTTAGAGAGTAAGGCCGAAACGGCTTTTCGGGCACCGCTTTTAATCGGCATCATGCTCATCCTGATGGGGGTTGTCCTCTATCTGGCAGATAGACAACGGCAGGCGCGCAACCTAGATACAGTGACTTTGGGGGATGCGGTAGGCATTGGTTTAGCCCAAGCTTTAGCCATCATTCCCGGGGTTTCGCGTTCGGGGATCACGATGGCTGCCGCCCGTTGGTTTAATCTAAGCCGAGAGGCCGCCGCGCGGTTTTCTTTTCTCTTGTCAACGCCTATTATCTTAGGGGCGGGTGTACTTAAACTGAGGCATTTGAGTTTAGCGGATGTCAATTTGCCATTTGTGACGGGAGTCGTGTCCTCCTTTTTGGTTGGGATTTTGAGCATCTCCTTTTTGCTGCGTTATTTGCGACGGAGCAATTTCGGTATTTTTGTTATTTATCGTTTCCTCTTAGGTGCGGTCGTGATTTTGGTTGCCTTAATGCGTTAAAACCTCTTCCATGCGTCTCAGTAGAAATATACAACGAATTCCCTTCGCTAGCAGGATTTTTATACTTTAGATCGAAGTGATAGATAGGAAGTGCCTCAGGAAGGGGGGTATATGATATGGGAGAAAAGGTTTTTGACCAGAAGCTTAACAAAATTTACACATGGGTTGGGCAAAGGCTGAGTGCTTGCCCAATTCGAGATGGGGTCACGTTTTACCATCGCACCGAAAAGGTTTTTAAGGTGGTGAAACAAAAAGCAGGATGGCATCTGCAGTTTAATGTTCCAGTTCCAGAGTGCTCTGGATTGGTAAGGCTTGCGCCTGAGGAAGCCCGGAAACGCAAGTTGGGTAAGGCCCAGTGGATCTATAAAGGGGATTCAGATAGTGATGCACAACATCTCGTTCAAGCGGCTTTGGACAGTTTGCCCCAGCGCTGGGTGATTGAACCCGCCTTAAGCCGGGATATCGCGACCGTCTGCGGGGGAACGTGTCCTTGTTTTAGGAAGATGGAACGCTTGGCAAAGGCGACAGGTTTGCCTGAGGATTTGCGGGGCCTATTGGAAAATGCTTATTCCTTGTTATTGAATGGCCAATACGTTGAGTTTGTGGAACGTATGCAGGTGGGGATTGCTGAAGCCGTCGGCTATCTGCTTCGGGAACAAGGAGAAGAACCCAGCGGGGATGTCCAAACGAAAATACAGGCACTTGTTCGTTTACATGTCATTCCGAAAAGCATGGGGGCTGAAGGGGAAGTGCTCTTTACCCGCCGAGGGTACGAAAGCTTTTACACGATGCAGGAGAGGGTATATCCTCTGGCCTTGATGTTCATATCCTTCTTGACGAAACTTCTGAAAGACAAAATATAAGGATGGGTTCTAACCACCTTGGTCAACCGATAGGGTTCATTGAGGTGGTTTTTATGTTGACTCGTCGGAGCGCTCGGGAGTACGGATTTTGGCTGGGGATGCTGTCTCCAGGGTTTAATAATGACATTACAGATGTCCCCGGGGTTTGTGTCGGCCATGTCTCTCTGATCTCAGGGGAAGGCCCTCTGATCCCAGGCAAGGGGCCTGTGCGCACAGGGGTTACGGCAATCCTGCCGCACGGGGGGAATCTTTATCGACACCCCTGCAAGGCGGGAATTTATGTGTACAATGGTTTTGGCAAGTCGCTCGGGATACCCTATATTAGCGAAACCGGGGTGCTGAATTCTCCCATTCTTCTCACTAACACTCTGAGTGTAAATGATGTAGCCCAGGGAGTGCTCACATATTTATTGCGGCAGAACCCAGAGATTGGCAATGATGCCCGTACGCCCAATGTGGTTGTGTTTGAGTGTGATGACTCTTATCTCAATGATATGCGGGGACGCCATGTTAAACCCTGGGATGCCCTATTGGCCATCTCTCGGGCAGTACCAGGTCCAATAAGCCAAGGCAATGTGGGAGCCGGAGTGGGAATGTCTTGTTTCCAGCTCAAGGGAGGGATCGGCAGCTCTTCGCGGAAAGTACGTTTGCCTCAGGGACCGGAATACATGATCGGTGTTTTGGCTTTAGCCAATTTTGGGCTTTTGGAGGATCTCTGGTTGGCTGGGGCCCCGCTCGGGTGGTTGTTGCTAAGGGAATGGCCGGACGGGGATCCAGGAATGGATTATGTTCCGGGATCCCTTATTTTCGTTGGTCTAACAGATGCCCCTCTCACAAGCTCACAATTAGAAAAGTTGGCCAAACGCATGGCTTTGGGACAGGCTCGCACAGGCTCGCTTTCACGTACAGGAAGTGGGGATTTTGCGCTCATGGCAAGTACGACATCGGAAGGCGCCGGCGCGATCTCGGATTGGGAACTGGATGTCTTCTATCAGGCGGTGGTGGAAGCCAGTGCGGAGAGCATTTGGAATGCTCTTTTCTATGCTGAGACCATGGTGGGACGGGATTGGCATCGGCGTCAGGCTTTGCCGATAGGGAAAGCCCTACGATTTCTCCGGAATTGGCAGGGTGGGGTTGTGATTGACAACTAGGGTAAATCCGATCTATGCTATTTGTGAAAGAAAGGATAAATGTAGGTGAATCCTATGGTAAAAAACCAACGCTACTGGAACTGGGCCTTCATGAGCGCAATGTTTTTTTTCTTCTTATTGCTTGCCCAGATTAACTGGAAACTTGCCCTAAACCTGGGGTTAGGGGTTGGACTTGGATTTGCTTTGGAAAAATCACGCTTTTGCTTTGTGGCTGCCTTCCGTGATCCGATCCTGACCGGGATGACGGCGCTAAGCCAGGCGCTTATCCTGCTCCTTGGCGTGAGCATTCTGGGGTTTGCGCTGGTCGCTGGATCCGGACAAGGATATGCCCTGAATGTTTATCCACTGGGGGCGAACACGATCGTGGGCGGGCTTCTCTTTGGCATAGGGATGGTTCTGGCCGGAGGGTGTGCCAGCGGCATTCTGATGCGAATTGGCGAGGGATTTGCCATGCAGATGCTGGCATTGGCCGGGGCTTTGGTGGGTGTTTTTTTCGGGGAAAGGAGCCTCAGGTGGTGGCAAGGGTGGGGCTGGGAGCAGCCTGGAATCTTCTTGCCGGCTAAGCTTGGCTGGCTTTCCACCTTGAGTTTGGAAATGGCCGTTCTTGTGGTCTTATGGCTTCTTGCCCGCTGGTGGCAAAATCGATAAGGACAGGGGCATAGTTATGGAATACTATCTGGATATTTGGGGCGAAATGTGCCCGATTCCGATCATTAAGTCCCAGCGCCAACTCAAGGTGATGGCCATTGGGGACATTTTGGTTCTGGAGACGGAGCACAGTTGCACGGCTCGGGGGCTGGTGGTCTGGGCCCAAAAACAAGGCTACCCCATTTCTGAAAGTGAGGTAGCGGCAGGGATCTGGCGTTTAACGATTACGAAAGTGCATGATTAAGAAAAGGGTGTTGCATGATGAAGGAGAACTGGCGAACTGCCGTGCACGGCCCTTGGCCATATTGGGTCGGAGCCATGGTACTGGGCGGACTGAACATCCTGGTTCTTCTAGTGCGCAAAAGGCCTTGGGGAGTGACAACAAACCTTCAAGATTGGTCCGTGTGGTTCGCTCACTTGCTGGGGCTGGCTTCTGAACGCATTCCCGTGAGCCAGCTGCTGCTGGCTGAAGGGACCTATCTTAATCTTGGGGTTGTTCTTGGAGCGCTTTGGGCGGCTTTAGCAGCCTCCCAGTGGCGATTTCGCCCGCTGCGTCAGCGTAAATTTGGCTTTTCAGCCTTGATTGGCGGTCTATTCTTAGGGTATGGGGCCAGGATTGCCTATGGGTGCAATGTTGGCGGACTCCTAAATGGGATTGCCTCCAGTTCTCTGACGGGCTGGGTATTTGCCCTGGCCGTTTTTCTTGGCACCTGGATCGGGGCGAAGATTTTGCTGAAATTCCTGGTCTAACAGAAGAAGTTTTCGTCAGGATTCGTTAAAAACTTGACAAAGCGCTTGGCCGGGCTGGACAAGGATTTATGAGCGGGATAGACAATGTGGTAGGTCAGCGGCATGGGAAGATCTTCTATTTGCATGACATTTAACGTTTTGAGATAGGCTTCCTTGCGCACCGTTAACTTGGGAACCACCGCGCCCCCTAGCCCCGCTTCCACCGCAGATTTGATCGCATCAATCGTGCTCATCTCTGCAATTACATTTAAGTCATTAACGGAATAGCCATGACGTTCCAGGGCTGCAGCCAGGATTTTGCGCGAACCGGAGCCATCTTCACGCAGGATGAGCGGGTGGCGGAGGAATTCCTGAAGCGGAAACGTATCCCCGGTGTGGGGGTGATCCATAGGGACAATGAGCAGGAGTTCGTCCGAGGTTACGGGGATGGCTGCTAGATCAGGCGAATCGGTATAGGTTTCCACGACCCCAATGTCGGCTTCATCGGCCATGATTTTGCGAATTACTTCTTCTGAATTGGCAATATCTAAACGAATGGTGACTTCTGGGTGTTCTTCCTTAAATAAATAAATCGTACAGGGAAGGGAAACGTTTCCGATCGTGGTGCTGGCAGCTACAACCATATGGTTGTTTTCACGGAGCAACACGGCTTCCAATTGCTGCTCCATTTCATCTTGGAGTTCAAGAATTCGCTTTGCATAAACGTAAAAGGTTTCGCCGGCCTTGGTCAAAGTAACGCCGTGTGGAGTGCGTTCAAAAAGCTGGCCGCGATAGTACTCTTCGAGGTTCTTAACATGCGTGCTCACCGCAGGTTGGCTCATGTGCATTATTTTGGCTGCTTTTGAAAAACTCTGTAACTGGGTGACCATACAGAAGATTTTCAATTGATAGCTATCCATATATAAACCACCTGCCTTACGGTATAAGCATTTATAATACCATTGTAAAGCGCCCAGCCTAAAATATCAAATTGAGTTTTAGGCCCGTCCAACAAAGCAAGGACAACTCGTCCAATCCATAAATAGTTCTTATAGTCACATAAACATATTGAATAAAAGAACAAAAGGAAAGTGCATAAGATATGTCGAACTTAATACTTGAGATAACATTCTCAAGGTTATACAATCGTTCAATTGGAACCAATGGGTGCAAATAGGGATAGGAGGGAATGTATGAAAAGGAGAGACTTCTTAAAAGGAGCGCTCTATGGGACGGGCGGTACCATGATCGCCTTTGGGGGCTTCGGCACCTTGACGAAGCTCGATCCGAAAAAAGCAGCAGCGGCCGAGCAGGACGCTCTGTCCACTGTCTTTTCGACTTGCGAAATGTGCACTTCTCGCTGCACGGTGGCCTTAAAGGTAAAGAATGGCAAGGTGGTTAAGGCGGAGGGGCATCCCAATGATGCGTCAACCGGCGGCTCCATCTGTGCCAGAGGTAATGCTGCACCATCGCTGCTCTATGATCCGGAGCGCATTAAGAAACCGATGCTGCGGACGGGTGAGCGTGGCGATGGGAAGTTTAAAGAAGTAAGTTGGGAGGAAGCCTACAGTTATATTGCCGAGAAGCTTAAGAATGTACAGAAGCAGTACGGGGGGGAAGCCTTGGCTGTGACAAGCCGGGTCAATCCCAATGACATCTTTTTTCGTTCCATTGCCCGGGCTATGGGCAGTCCGAATATGTTTTCACATGAAGCGACTTGTCCAATGACACGGACGGTGGCGCTCGAGGCGACCTTTGGCAATCCCTATATCGGGGCTGATTATGGCAATGCCAAATATATCATTACCAATGGACGCAATTTCTTCGAAGGAATTCATGTCCCAATGGTTAAAGGGGTTATGAAATCCATTAGTAATGGAGGCAAGCTGGTTGTCCTTGATCCGCGTTTTAGTGTGACGGCGGCCAAAGGGGAATGGGTTCCAATTAAAGGGGCGACAGACCTGGCGTTCATCATGGCTATGGCCAATGTCATGATTAGTGAAAATCTTTATGACAAGGAGTTTATTGCGCAATATTCGGTTGGGTTCGACAAGTGGGTCGAAGCGGTCAAAGACAAGACCCCAGCCTGGGCAGAACAGGAAACCGGGATTCCCAAGGATAAGATCGTGCAAATCACCCGTGATTTCGCCAAAGCAAAGCCGAATTGCCTACTCGAATACGGCTGGCGGACACCGTGGACCGGAAATGATTATCAACTGCGCCGAGCGATCATGATCGTCAACATGATGATGGGCAACTGGGAAGTCCCGGGCGGGTATTTCCGTAAAAAGGGCGCGGCCCTCTTGAAGCCCTATCCTGAGCTGCAGCAATACGCCAAAAGCCTAGGGGGGGGAATGGTACAGCCCGCGTTTCCCAAGCCGGCGAAAGGGCGGATCGACGGAACGGGGATCAAGGGTACACCCGGGCAGGTCATCCCGGTTCCGGACGGAGCAGTGGGTCAGATTCCCGAGAGCATCCTGACGGGCAAGCCCTATCCGATCAAAGCGTGGATGGTCTACCGATTCAATCCCGTGATCAGTATGCCGGAAAGTGAGCGGGTGATCGAGGCGATAAAGAAGCTGGATCTGATGGTTACTTGTGATGTCTATATGACCGATGCCGCTTATTACTCCGATGTCGTGCTGCCAGAGTGCACCTATATGGAACGTTATGATCCGATGATTGATAATACCGGACTCACTCCCAAGTTTCAGATCCGGCAGCCTGCCGTGCCCGTGGTTTACCCAGATACAAAACCAGCTTGGCAGATTTTTAAAGAACTGGGTGAGAAAATGGGCTATGGTCAGTATTTTCCCTTCAAAGATATGGAGGAATATTTGACGAAGCAACTCGCAGCGGCAGGACTCACCTTAGCCGAGATGAAGGAGAAAGGTTTCTGGGTACCGCCGGGCATGAAGCCCTTCTTTATGCGGGGTAAGGATCCTAAAGCTCCGGCTCCGACGGCGAGCGCGGATCAAAAGATTCAGATCTTCTCTGAAGAACTGGAAGAAGCGACCAAGCAGGGAATACCCGAGTACAAGCACTATCCACAGCCGGAAAATGGGAAGTTCCGCTTCATCCAGGGCAAAGTGGCTGTGCACACCAATGCCGGAACCCACAACGTGCCGGTGCTCAATGAACTCATGCCAACCAATACCCTTTGGATCAACTCTGTCAGTGCCGGGAAGCTCGGGATCAAAGAAGGTGACAGCATCATCATCTCGGCAGGTAAATATGAACACAAAGGGATCGCCAAAGTTACCGAAGGCATTCGTCCGGATACGGTGTTTACGTATCACGGATTCGGACGCATCTCGCCCAAGATGACACGGGCCTATGGCAAAGGAATTAATGATAACAAACTCATCCCGAATGAGCTTGGGGAAGTCGGGAATGTTGTGAGTTCGACGACGTTTGTCACGGTGCGCAAGGCCTAGGAATTTGAAAAGAGCCGGGGGTGGTCATTATGGTTCAGGAAACACGCGGCGAACTCTATCTTTCCTTTGCCGGGATTTGGCAAAGGCCCCGCCGTGAGATAGCCGATCATCTGGAGGAAATCATCGAACTTTGGTCAGAGGAAATAGAGATCCCCCCGGAGACCGTTGCCGTTTTGTCGGCGTTTTGCCAAAGGTATCCAGCGGGGGAGGAGCGGCTGAATGCCCTTTGGGCAGAGTATATTCCTCTTTTTGAAACGGGTGCAGTGGAGGCACCGCCCTACGCTTCCGTTTACCTGGATAAGGGAAGACAGGTGCTGGGAGCAGAGACTCGGGCCGTGCAGGCATTTTATGCCTCGACTGGGTATGGCATGGGGAATGATAACCAGGAATTATCGGATCATTTGGCCGTTGAACTCGAATTCTTGGCACTGCTTGCACGCGACGGCGAAGAAACGTCTGGCGAGACCTTTCGGCAAAAGCATCTGCTCCCATTCCTTCAGGCTATCCTGCCTCGGATTAAAGGTTCACGACGCCCGGTTTATGCACAGGCCGCTGAGATCCTGGATAACTGGCAGTTAAAATCTTACGAAAGAGGGTGACTTGAATGGCAAAGCATTATGCCATGGCCGTTGTCGTTGCGAAGTGCATCGGGTGCCAGGCTTGTACCGTTGCCTGCAAGTTTCAGAATAATGTCCCGGAAGGCCAATACCGGACCAAGACTCCGGTGGTCGGGCCTAAGGGAACTTTTCCGAATGTGAGCATGTATTTTGAAAAACAAGCGTGTCAGATGTGTCAGAATGCTCCCTGTGTTGAGGTGTGTCCGACAAAGGCTTCTCATTATAATGAGGCCGGGGTTGTTTTAGTGGATGTCGATAAATGTGTGGGCTGCAAATACTGCTTAACGGCTTGCCCGTATGATGCTCGTTTTATTAACAAAGACACCGGAGCGGCCGACAAGTGTACGTTTTGCTGGGAAGCACGCGTATCCAAAGGGCAAGTGCCTGCCTGTGTCTCTACCTGCGTCGGAGGGGCTCTGGTGTTTGGAGACGAAAAGGATTCCAATAGCGAGATTGCGAAGCTCCTGTCTAAGAACAAGGGAGAAGTGCGCAAAGAGGAGTTCGGTACCCGCCCAAGCATCTACTATATCTTCGAGGGGGTGAAGTAAATGGATATCACTTGGGGTGCAAGTGCGAGCCATGAAATAGCCTGGGGTGGCATGATTGCCGTTTACCTCTTCTTAGCCGGGATTGCCGCTGGGGCTTTCCTCACAGCCGCGCTGACGGATCTTTTTGGCAAAAACCGGCCGGCGAAACTGATCCGGGCTGGGGCCTATATCCCACCCATCGCCATTGTGGTTGGACTTCTGCTTTTAGTCTTTGACTTGGGGCGTCCGCTCAGCTTTTGGAAGCTGATCTTTAACGTCAACTTTAGTTCAGTGATGTCACTGGGCACGTTTATCATCTCCATCTTTACTGCCGTCGCCTTGGTCTATGCCTACTTGATCTGGGCTTGGCCTGTCGCTCAAGCGCGCGGGATTCAGATTACCGTGGCTGGAGTGGAAGCGGCTGCTGCTCGGGAGGTTCCGGCTTCGGGACTCCAAGCTTTGCGCAAACCGGTAGCGGTTGTCGGCTCCCTACTGGCGTTCGGAACTGCAACCTACACGGGATTTCTACTCTCCGCTGTTTCCACCAACACGTTTTGGAGTGTGCCTTTTCTTGGAATTTCAGGTGTGCCGTTTCTGCCGTTTTTATTCCTCGTTTCGGCCATTTCCACCGGTTTGGCGGCTACCCTGATCGGAGCAATTGACTGCAGCGATTTGACGTTGTACAAGAAAGTAGACATCGTCCTCCTGGCGATTGAAATTCTCCTTCTCATCATTCTCTACACTTCTGTGAGTTCGGCCTTCTTCCAAGGTGGTCTGGCTAACTTGTTCTGGATTGGCGTCGTTGTTATCGGCCTGCTCCTGCCTTTAATCCTAGCTATCTATGGGGTGAGCAAACACAAGAACTTGGTGGTTCCCGTCTGCGGCATGGTGGTTGTCGGAGGGTTAGCGCTCCGTTACTTCGTGGTTTATGCGGGACAAATGGTAAGATAGACTGCAAGTGGGCTTTGCAGCGTGCTAAAGCAAGAAACTGGGAATTACATCCCGGTTTCTTGGCATTTTCAGGTATTTTGCTTGCTTCAGACGCGTACATATGGATAGGAGTAATACTTGGGGAGGATGCCTTTGTGAGCAGCACCTGGAACACGACTTGGGAAGCCCATCCAGATCTATTCCTAACGAAGAAGTGGCAAGAATGCCCGCCTGAAAAGAAAAAGGCCTGGCATTTGCCAAACAAGTTTGCTTTTTTCCAAGGTGGAGAAACCCCGTTAAGGGTTGGAATAGTAGCTAGTTCCAGCATTCCTCGCGAGGAGGAATTTTTGTTGGCTGGTATGCTCTGGGGGAATCGGCTGAGCAATGGGGCCAAGACCGTAATCTATTTTGTCGCTCCTGATTTTTCACCCTTTTTTCTCTATGCCTTGGGGAAGGTTGGCGGGACGCTTAGCGTACGAGCGGTCTATTTTCGAGAACGCTTGAGCCCGAGCTTGTATCTGATCCCAGAGAACCAATATGGGAAAGGGGTTTCTGCTGAACCTCTGGGGGAACTGCGTCCGGATTTTCAGCGCTGGGGTATGGGATTGAACCCAGTGGCTCGTGGGCAGTTGGAAGTCGTCCGCGAATTTTTTGATAGCTTGGCCGGGCGCGGGGTGAGAACCTATGTCAAATCCCAGGCTGTTTCAATTCTCTGGGGTAACTTGGAAATCGCCGAGATAACTCGAAGAGGCAAGAAATTCGAACTCTTGACCAAGACAAAATGGGCTAAGAGTGCACAAGAAGCCCAGGCGTTTCAAAAGGCAGGCTGGGTTGATACCTCAGGAAAATTGAACCCGGAGTTTTGTCAGGTTGTCGAAAAAATAATTCATTACTTGGATGAATTAAAAGAAAAGGGTGAGTTGCGGCTAAAAGATTTGCTGAGTGCCAGGCTTTACCAAAGTGAAGGGATCATTTCCACGCTCTGGGGGAGACCCTGGGAATGGCCCTGGCAAGCCACAGACCGAAATCAGAACTGGGTCGGAGTTTTGAGCCAATGGCACTATTTCCAGGGAGAAGGGCAACTGAGTGTGGTCTGCCCGATTTTGGAAAAACCGCTGCCAGAGGGAAGCTTAAGCTTTCTTCTAGCGTGCGTTCTGGAGAGAAGCCGTTTGCTCGTCGGGGCTAAAAGCCAGGGAGAAAGCATTGAGTGGGATGGTCGGATCCATTGGCTAACGCTGCCGAGCTTGGAGGAAGAATTGAGGCGTTGGCATTTTTGGCTGAAAGCCCCAGAACAGTTTCCAATTTGGACTTTGCCGGAATCCTGGAGGAGGGAAAAGTTAGAACACTTATCCGGGAGTTTCGACTAGATAAGTGCTCCGTGCCTACGGACGAATGAGTTGGAGTCTCCAGAAGTTAAGTTGCTAAATTATAGTTCGGAAAGTCTGGGAAAGGCGAGGGTAATGCGAGTGCCCTGCCCAGAGGCTGGGGTTGCCAGAAGAAGGTCACCGTGATGGGCGAGCATGATCTTTTGGGCAATGGTCAGCCCCAGCCCTGATCCCTCCCTGCGTGTCGTAAAAAAGGGGTCAAAGACCCGTTCTTTGATCCCTTCTGGAATACCGGGGCCGTCATCTTCCACGGTGACCAAGACTCTATCTTTCATGACAGCCGGTTTGAGCCGGATGGTCGATCCGTAGGGAGATGCCTCAACGGCATTTTGCAGGATGCTCAGGAGTGCATGGAGGAGTTGATCCTGATCCCCCAAGATATACGGGCCGACATTCGGCCAGTCAAGTGCAAAGTCCACCTCCGACATGAGAGCGGTCGGATGAAGCATTTGCGTGGCGGAGACGGATAATTGTTTGAGATCAAGGGTATCGAGCCTCGGAGCGGGGGGATTTGTGAGGAGCAGGAAATGACTGAGGATTTGGTCTGTTACTTTAATTTCATCGAGAATAAGCTGATGGTATGACCTTAGATGGCTAGGCCACTGCTCTGGGGTTATGAGCTGCATGAAGCCCTTGATGGTTGTCATGGGGTTGCGCAGTTCATGGGCTAGTCCAGCCGAAACTTGGCCGATGACGGTAAACTTTGCAGCCTGCAGATATGCTTCAAAGCGTTTCCGTTCGGCGCTGATGTCTGAGAGGATGAGGAGAATCCCGCGTGGCACCCCTCGCTCAAGGAGCGGGCGCCTGTGGTATTGCAGGGTCATGGTTTCATTGTGCCTGTTCCAGGGGAATTCCCCTTGGGTGCTGCTAGGCAGGGGAAAGGACAACGGAGGGATGCCGAGGATTTTGCAGGCGGTTTTCCCGTGAAGGGCGTTTTTGGGGAGACCCAGTAGGGTGCATGCTTCGGGAAAGGCATCCTCGATCACCCCCCTGAGGTTCAGGATGAGTACTGCTTCCTCGGTGAGATCGAGCGTCTGGCTCTCGTTTGACCTGAGGAGAATCTTAAGCGTCCGCAGGTTTTTTTGATGTTCGCTATGAAGTGCTCTGTGACTTTGCTGGACGAGGGCGAAGAGCATCAAAAGGGATGTGCCATGGATTAAGACCAAGAGTTTCGGCGAGTCCGGATACAGTTCTTGGGAGATAACGAGGAAAACCCCTGATAAAGCGGCCCAGACTCCCCAACGGTAGTTTAGACCGAGGCTAAAGAGAAGGGTGGCTGTCATCCAGAAGAAAGTAGAAAAGATAGGGGAAAAGGGCAGAAAAAGATAGAGCAAGACAAAGGCGAAGCTCAAGAGGGGAAAAACCCTCTGTTTCGCGTTCGCCAAAAGGGTTTCACTAGAAAGCAAGATTGACCAGGCTCCTTCCCGATAAAGAAACAATTCTCGTTCTAGTGTAGCATAAGGAATTCGAGAATAATGTAAAAATATAGGGTAAGCCACGAAATAGGACTCAATTGGCCCGATCCCGCTTGCCAACCCGTTTGAAATTGTCGACACAAGGTAAGGTAGAGAAAATACGACAAAATAAGGCGCCGGCCCCCCGGCGTTGGCTCCGTGAAAGCCGCCGGATGTTAGGAATGGACTATCCATAAATTGCACGCGTTTCCTTATTCAACCATAGTATGGGATGGAAGACGTTACCAGAATGGAGACGGTGCAATGAGACTGGAGCGGGATGTTCAGCCCTGCCTTGTGGAGGCAAAGGGCTTCGTAGAAGATGGGATCAAACAGATTCTTAGGGGCCAAGTCGATGAACGGCATGGGGTCTCACCGAGCCCCGGAGCTACGGCCTTAGCCACATTGGCCCTCCTCGCCTCAGGACGAAGTTTCGAAGCCGTTGAACGTCGGGGCAGCCAGTGGCTATGGCGACAACGGCAGCCCTCGGGCTGGGGTAAATTCCCCGGCGGGCCGGCGGATGCAGAGATTTCCCGTCTAGCTATGGCCGTGATTCAGGGAAGTCAAGGAGGCCTTTTGGGGCGGATTACCTTACTCGGCAAGGCCCGGCAGTTTTCCGAATTAATCCTGACACTGGGTGAACGGGTGGTCCCTGGGCTTGAGGGTCCGAGGTCTGATGAAATTCTCCTGCCGCACATCTTAGAGCGGAGCGTTTTGGCAAAACTTCCACCTTACGGGAGACCGGTCGTAATTGCCGCCTCCCTATTGGCAGCGGGGAATCAGCAAACGGGGGTGAGCCAAGCCCTAGAATTTCTGGCACATTCCCAGATGCCGGATGGTTCCTGGTCAGAGGATATCGTAGCAACGAGCATGGGGATTCTGGCTTGCGTGCGCTTTCGTTATGCCCTAGAAGGGGCCAGGCGGGCCGGGCTTTGGCTGGCTAAAAAACAATATGCAAGCGGGGCTTGGCCCGCGTTTGATCAGTTGCATACTTGGTCCATCGGTTGGGCTTTAACGATATTGGGAAACAGCGATCGCAGGACTGAGAAATGGCTTACGGCTGCGGCAGAATGGCTGCGTGCCGGCCAAAATGGGGACGGGAGTTATGGAAGTACGCCCCCTTCGACACATCCGGATTTAGATGATACGGCTGTAGCCCTCATGGGGCTCCCACTCTCGAAGGATAGTCGCAGGAGTGTCGACCTTTTAAAGCATCTACAAAACAAAGATGGGAGCTGGGGGACATTTCCGGATTTTGACGGCGTGCCGCCCGAAATCACCTCAAAGTTTCCAGTCTATATCCCTAGCCCCGATGTGACGACTCATGTCCTGGAGGCTCTCTGGAAACACCGGATGCCTGCTGACGAGCAAGCCATCCGCCAGGGTCTTCATTGGCTTATCGGTCAGCACCGGGAGGATGGTGCGGTTGATTCCAGTTGGTACGAGGGGAGCGTATATGGGACGGCTCAATGGGTTGAGCTTCTGGGCAAGTGGCGTTTTAGCTGGGAGCATTGGAAAACGGCTCGGATGCTCGAGCAAGCACGTAAAAAAGCCCGAGACTTCCTCTTTTCCGCGCAGAACGAGGATGGAAGCTGGGGCTCTTCGACGGTAGAGACTGCCTTGGCACTGGCCGCCTTATGGCGGTCTAAACAGGAAGTGTCTGCAGCATGTATGGAAAGGGGGATTAAGAAGATATTGTCATGGCAAAAGTCAGATGGATCATTTCCAGCGGCCTATGGCGGAATCTATGCCAAGGGTTGGAATTATGAAGAACCTTTGGCAACCGCCTTAACGGTCATTCGTGTGTTAGAAAGCTATCTATTGGAATGATGCCTTAAGCAATCGTGACTTTTTTCTTTCGAGGAGCAAAATTGTGGGCACTGCGCCCCGCTGAACGCCGTGGGTGCAACGGATGTTTTTGGAGTATGGTATGCAGGAATTGCCACTGCAATTCGAGGTGGGCGTTCGCAACATCGTGTTCGCCCACTCCTTTCGAGCGCAAGTATTCGCGGGAAGTGATCTCAAACTCGTTAAGAAAACGCAAAACCTCTTCTTGATGTGACAGCATTTTTCTGCCCCCCAATCATTTTATCCCCTTAATTTTCAGTTCTTAGCAGCGAGCGAACGAGTTAACACTATTATAGACAGCATTGAGCGTGAATTCTGTTGGAATACGGAGGTTGATTCGGATAAATTGAGGAAAAGAATGGAGAATTAGCTGGATTTAGTAAAAGATTTCGCGGATCGCCGCGATAACCCTTGCTTAGTGGAGCGCCAAAGCGAAATATCGATGAGGCGCAGATTACCTGCACGGTAATGTTTTTTTGCTGAGGGAATATCTTTCAAGATTGTGTAACAATCGGCTAAAGCATGATGAATGCTCGCAGTATAGCTCAGCGTGAGCAGAAATTGGGTGAAGGGGTGGGCTCCATTGTGTGGAAATCCGGCTTCTTTGGCTAAGCGGAGACAACGCTCATAGAGCCGTGCGGCTTCATTGATTTTGCCGTTTCGTCGTAGAATATGTCCTTGCGTGGCTAGGAGTAGCGGGTTGGCCAGGGCATAAGGATTCTCACGCAAAATCGATAGGGCTTTGCGCGATTTGCCTTCACGTAAAAAGATCTCTGCCAGAGTGGCACAAAGCAAGGGGTCTTGGCTCGGCAGGAATTTCTCCAGGAGGGCCACTGAACGTTCGGTATCATTGAGATAGTAATAGAGCTGGCTGGCGAAGCGGGCAATGGCTAGCGGGCTCGTATCTTGAGAAATTTCTTTCGCCATGCGTTTGGCGATCAGCTTTTTGTCCGGCATAGCAAAGGAGCGTTTGGTGATCATGGCGATGTAGGATAGAGAAAGCCCCACACCAAACGTCAAAGCCCCCCTGTACAAGCCCAATTTCCAGCCTGCAAAAACAGCGGCTATTGCTGAACAGGTTGCGAGGAATAAAAAATAATAGAGCTTTTGGACATAAAAAACTTCTGGATCCAGTTGGCTATTTTTCATGACATCACTCCTGATTTAGTTTACGTTCCTGAATTTGCAATTAGAACATACATAGAACACACAGGATAAGCCTTGCAATTTCTGCGTGGGTTCGTTATACTAAAAAAGGTTCGGGGGTATAGCTCAGCTGGGAGAGCGCTAGAATCGCACTCTAGAGGTCAGCGGTTCGATCCCGCTTACCTCCACCATTACAGAAGTCAGAAGCCAGAGGCCAGAGGCCGGAGACCAGAGGCGGAAGTCAGAAGTCAGAAGCCAGAGGCCAGAGGCCAGAGGCCAGAGGCGGAAGTCAGAAGCCAGAGGCCGGAGACCGGAGGACAGAGGACAGAGTTTGGAAGGGGTTTAGTGTTTGTATATGACGCTGAACCTCTTTTTACGTATGAGAGGACGTATGGCTTTGGGGTGGCGGAAGTCCCTGTCATTCTGAACGAAGTGAAGAATCTTACTAAGAAGTTTAAAAGATCCTTCGCTGTGCTCAGGATAACGCTTACTGTCAAAAACACGGGGTGCAGTAAAAGAAATATATTTTTCTTCTCCAGGAAATCCTTGACTAATCGCTTCGAAATAGAGATAATATACCCATACCTAACAATGAAACACTGTTTCAAATGTTAAAACATATGCTGAGCCTTTCTCGGAAACTAGCTTAGAAATGTGTATTGGGGGTGGTTGCATTTAACAATTCATCAAGGGGTATGCTAAAGGGCAGAAAGTCTAGCTGACAAAAGTTCATTACAGGCTGAATGTTGTGTTATTGCTGTAATGAGATGGCTGAAGGGGGGGTTCTCTTCAGATAGGGTGGCCTGATCATCTGGCTGTTTAGAAATTTCTATGTGGAAGGGATCAGAAGATGGCAAAATTCTTAGAGTATCAAGGAAAGGAATGGCTGAGGAAAGCTGGCCTCCCCGTTCCGAATGGGCGTGCAGCTTCGTCTCCGGAAGAAGCGAAGGAAATCGCCCGGGAAATCGGCAAACCAGTGGCTGTGAAAGGCCAGGTCCAAGCGGGCGGACGTGGCAAAGCCGGGATTGTTAAACTCGTAAATACGCCGGAGGAAACGGAAAGTGCCGCTCGCGAAATCATGGCTAAGACGGTGAAAGGTCTTTCGATTCGCCAAGTGCTTATTGAGGAAAAGCTTGACATCAAAAAGGAGTTTTATTGTTCTTTTGTGGTTAATGGTGCTCGGGAAGCCCGTTCCCCTATGCTCATGTTCAGTACTGAGGGGGGGATGGATATTGAGAGTGTTCCTGAAGAGCAGCTTTTCAGAGTCAATATCGATCCGATTTTCGGGCTGCAGACTTATGATGCAGTTGATATCTGCGCACGGGCCGGTATCCCGGCTCAAGATTTGAGTAAGTTTGCAAACTTTCTCTCTCGACTCTCGCAGACGTATAAGAAATATGATTGCCAGACTTTGGAAATCAATCCGTTTGTCCTGACCGGGAGTGGGGATCTGGTCTGTGCGGACTGTAAGATGGAAATTGATAACAGTGCTGTCGGACGCCATCCGGAATTTGCCATTAAAATTGCGCGTGATCTTCCGGGTGAACCTACTGAGCTAGACTACATGGGTTGGAGTATTGAAGAGACGGATGCCCGTGGAACGGGTTTTCTCATGAACATGGGGTATGATGAAGTCAGCCCTGGCTACATCGGATATCACCCTATCGGTGGTGGATCAGCGATGATGGGCTTAGATGCCTTGAATCAAGTGGGATTGAAACCTGCGAACTATGCAGACACGAGCGGCAACCCCGTAGCCTCCAAAATTTATCGCGTTGCAAAGGCGGTACTTTCCCAGCCGAACATTGATGGGTATTTATTGGGTGGCTTCATGATGGCTAACCAGGAACAATGGCATCATGCCCATGCAATTGTCAAGGTACTTCGGGAAGTTCTACCGGAGCAAAAACCGGGATTACCCTGTGTCTTGCTTCTGTGTGGCAACCGGGAAGTGGAATCTTTGGAAATTCTTCATAAAGGTTTAGACGATCTCATGGCAGCGGACGGCCCAGGGAAACGGATTGAGATTTACGGTAAGGAGCATGTGACCGATACGAAATTCATCGGGGAACGCCTCGCGGCTCTGAGCAAGGAATACAGGGCTGAGAAAGACGCTCAAGGAAAGTAGGGGAAAACCAGTGCTGGAATTCGCAGAAAAAAGCATTAAGGTTCGTATCGATACCAGCAAGTGCGATACGTGCGAAACCAAGGCCTGTGCCGATGCGTGCAAAAAGTATGCGCGTAGCTTGCTTGGGATTGATGATCAGGGCAGAGCTTCTGTGGCTCACCGCAATGAAGAAGAAGTCATGCGCCTGGGTACGGAGTGTTTGGCGTGTGAATTCGCCTGCAAGTTTTATGGTAACGCTGCGATTAAGATTGATGTAGCGGTTGAAGGCTTGGATGAGTACGTCAAGAAGCGCAGTCTAGTCTAAGGCGTTCCTGACGCACTGCAGGGTAAGACCAAAGCAAACTGTTAAAGAGGGATTTAGAATGGGCATATTGATTAGCAAAGAGACCAAGGTCGTCGTACAGGGGATCACCGGTCGTGAGGGATCGGTGCGGACCAAATACATGAAAGAATATGGGACAAAGCTGGTTGGGGGCACTAGCCCCGGCAAGGCCGGACAAGAAATCCACGGTGTTCCCGTATTTAATACCGTGAAAGAAGTCGTGCGTGAACACGGCGAACTTGACTTCAGTGTCATTTTCGTTCCTGGACGCGGGCTGAAAACAGCGGTGATGGAAGCGGCTGATGCCGGAGTCAAAAATATTATCCCCTGTGTGGAAGGAACCCCCATCCATGACATCATGGAAATGATCGCCTATGCCAAGATGAAGGGTTCACGGATTATTGGGCCGGGATCCATTGGCATCATCACCCCGGGCGAAGCCGTTGTCGGCTGGCTGGGCGGGAACACGGAATGGGCTAACCAATTTTTTAAACGGGGTAGTATTGGCGTATTCTCACGCAGTGGCGGGCAGTCAGGGACCATACCCTGGGTTCTACGAGAAGGCGGCTTCGGGGTCAGCACGGTAGTGCATACCGGAACCGAACCAGTACTCGGCACATCCATGGCGGATCTGCTGCCATTCTTCGAAGCCGACCCGGAAACCCAAGGAGTTGCCGTCTACGCTGAAATCGGCGGTACCCAGGAAGAGGAATGTGCTGAGGTCATTGCAGCGGGTAAGTTTACTAAGCCCTTTGTCATTTATGTTGCAGGAGCATGGGCTCCTGAGGGGCAGCGTTTCTCCCATGCGTCCAACATCGTGGAGCGGGGGCGTGGCTCAGCGAAAAGCAAAATGGAAGCGATTCGCCAAGCCGGCGGTTTTATCGCCGACACACCTACGGATATTCCTCTGATCCTTAAAGAGAAGGTCAAAGCCTGATCAGCTCAAAGCGTTTTGCCTTGAGGGGTAAACTCATATAAAAGGAATTTTAGGAGGTAGAAAGCAAATGACAATCATGCGCTCAATCATGTACATCCCTGGAAACAACCCGAAGATGCTCGCCAAAGCTCCGGAGATTCCGGCAGACATCATCACCCTGGATTTGGAAGATTCTGTTCCACCGGCGGAGAAAGAAACGGCACGTAAGCTGATTCGGGAAAACCTGAAATTGGCAGGGACGGGCGGAGCACAAGTCTATGTTCGGATCAACAACTGGGAAACCGAGCTGACCAATGATGATTTGGAAGCCATTGTCTATGAGGGTTTAGCTGGGGTCACCCTGGCTAAGACCGGGTGTGCTAATGATGTGTTGCGGCTCGAATGGAAGTTGGAAGAGCTGGAACGTCGTCGGGGTCTGGAAGTTGGAACGGTTAAGATTTCTATGCTTCTTGAAACTGCCAAGGGAGTTATCAACGCAGCCGAATGCTGCCTTGCCAGCAAACGCAATGTGAATGCGATCTTTGGTGCGGTGGATTACTGTCGTGACATGCGGGTTAAACTGACATCAGAAGCTGTTGAACAACAATATGCCCGTGCTCATGTGGCCGTTGCCTGCCGGATGGCAGGAATTGTGGCGATTGATGCTCCGTTTGTCGATTTCAAGAACATTGAGGCCTTTGAAAAGAACGTGGCCGAAGGTCGCCAAATGGGTTATGAAGGTCGTATGATCATTCATCCAGGACAAGTGGAGCCCTCTAATAAGATGTACTCGCCTGATCCGGCCGATGTTGAATGGGCACATGGAGTCGTAAAAGTTTTCGAAGAAGAAGGAATTGCCAAAGGAAAGGCTGCTGTATCCTACAACGGAAAGATGGTGGATACTCCGGTTTACCTGAATGCAAAAGATATCTTGGCTGCTCAGGCAGAAATCGACGCCAAGAACGCCGGGAAATAGGCTCGATTCGCTGACGCAAAACGTTGAGATTCAGTTTGAGACGACAGGTTGGTCGATTCCAATAAGCGGCTCGCCTGTCCCTCAACGTGTGGAGGATCATTTATACAATATTTAGAATTAAGAATACCCTCAAATGACCGCATTTTTCTGCTAAAATATTCCTAGATAGGTGTTCAGGATATTAGGAAAGGCTATGAAAAATAGCCTTTCCTAATATGGATAATACGGTAAAAGAAAGGAACGGTGTTTGCCTGTGTCTCTTCGTGATGATGCGTTAAAACTTCATCTTGATAATCGAGGAAAGATTTCTGTCGAGAGCAAAGTCACTGTCCGCGATGCGCGGGATCTCAGTTTAGCGTATTCCCCAGGAGTGGCTGAGCCCTGCAAAGACATTGCTCAGAACAGGGATCTTGTCAACGTCTACACTAACCGCGCCAACATGGTTGCGGTAGTCTCGAATGGAACAGCAGTTCTTGGCTTAGGAGATATCGGGGCCTATGCCGGGATGCCGGTTATGGAAGGAAAGGCAGTCTTATTTAAGTCGTTTGCCGGAGTTGATGCGTTCCCGCTCTGTCTGGATACGAAAGATATCGATAAAATAGTGGAAGCGGTTAAACTGATGGCTCCCACCTTTGCGGGGATCAACCTGGAAGACATTTCTGCTCCCAGCTGTTTCGAAATCGAAGAGCGGTTAAAAGCACAAATGGATATTCCGGTTTTCCATGATGATCAACATGGGACAGCCGTCGTCGTCATGGCAGGTCTCATCAATGCGCTAAAGCTGGTTAAAAAAGACCTAAAGCGAATCAATGTTGTGACCAATGGCGCCGGTGCTGCCGGAACAGCTATTATTAACCTTTTGATGAGCATGGGCGTACAAAATGTGATCATGTGTGACAGTAAAGGTGTGATCTATGAAGGCCGTCCGACGGGAATGAATAAATACAAAGATAAAATTGCCAAAGTGACCAATCGGAAAATGCTTAAAGGTTCTCTGGCCGACGCCTTACAGGGCGCAGATGTCTTTATTGGGGTGTCTGTGGCCAATGCGGTCACTCCGGAAATGGTCAGGAGCATGGCTAAAGATCCGATTATTTTTGCCATGGCCAATCCGAATCCGGAAATCCTCCCCGAACTTGCGCTAGAAGCAGGGGCTGCGGTTGTGGGTACAGGACGTTCGGACTACCCGAACCAAGTGAACAACGTCACGGCTTTCCCCGGGATCTTCCGGGGCGCACTCGATACCCAGGCCCGTACCATTAACGAAGAAATGAAAGTGGCGGCGGCCTATGCGATTGCCAGCCAAGTCTCTGATTCGGAACTCAGTGCGGATTATATCACGCCGAAAGCTTTTGATCCGCGGGTCGGCCCGGCGGTTGCCGCAGCGGTAGCTAAAGCGGCCATGGACAGTGGCGTAGCCAGGGTTAAGGTGAATCCGGATGATGTGGCTGAGCGGGTGCGCCAGTTGACCGGTCGCAGGTAAAGTCATCTGTAGCAGAATCGATGATGAAAACTGAACTGGAGATGTGAACCCTGTTTTTCTGTATGGGAAAACAGGGTTTTTAACATTTAGAAAGGGCAGGAAACATTCAGAAATTGTCGAATAGAATTGATAGGTTCTCTCAATTCTAAGGTACGCGAAATGGTGAGGAGATGGTTCAGTTTTGGTCAGTCAAAACACCAAAATTCTAGTTAACCAGGATTGGTGCAAGAAATGCGGCATCTGTGTAGCTTTTTGTCCGAAGAAAGTCTTAGGTCAAGACGAGCTGGGCCGGGTCGTGATCGTGGCGCCAGAGCAGTGTATCGCCTGTAAAACCTGTGAGCGCCTCTGCCCGGATTTTGCCATCAACATCGAGGTGAACAAAGAATGAGTAAAGCAAGATTAATGCAAGGCAATGAGGCCTGTGCCGAAGGCGCGCTCGCGGCCGGAGTTAAATTTTATGCCGGTTATCCTATTACCCCCTCAACCGAAATTGCCGAAATCATGGCCGAAAAGCTGCCGCTCATCGGTGGCACCTTCATCCAAATGGAAGACGAAATCGGGAGCATGGCAGCGATTATCGGGGCCTCCCTCACGGGAGCCAAAGCCCTGACTGCCACCAGTGGTCCGGGTTTTTCGCTTAAGCAAGAAAACCTGGGCTTTGCCATCGCCACCGAAGTCCCCTGTGTCCTCGTCAACGTCCAGCGTGCGGGCCCAAGCACGGGCCTTCCGACCTCACCCGCCCAGGCGGATGTCATGCAAGCCCGCTGGGGCACGCACGGAGATCACCCGATCATCGCTCTTTGCCCCTCTTCCGTGCAGGAGTGTTATGAACTCACCGTTAAAGCCTTTAACTTCGCCGAAGAATTCCGCCAGCCCGTAATCATGCTCATGGACGAAGTCGTCGGGCATTTGCGGGAAAAAGTTGTCCTTCCGGAGAGCGTCGAAATTGTCGGGCGCAAAAAGCCGAGCGTATCCCCGGACGAATACATTCCTTATGAAAACAATGAAAGCCGGATTCCGGCCATGGCTAACTTTGGGGATGGCTACCGCTACCATGTCACCGGGCTCACGCACGGTGAAAACGGGCTGCCCACGGGCAAACCCGCTGTCGCGGAGAAATACCTGGAGCGCCTCATGCGGAAATTAGACCCTTATCTCGATCGCATTCAGCGCTATGAAGAAATCCTCCTGGAGGATGCCGAACTCATCGTCGTCGCCTATGGCGGCCCGGCCCGTTCCGCCCTTGAGGCGGTGCATGCCGCCCGCTCTGAGGGGCTCAACGTTGGCTTTTTCCGTCCCATCACCATCTGGCCCTTTCCCCAAGACGCCCTCGAAAGATATGCCGATCGCCGCTTCCTCGTCCCGGAAATGAACAGCGGCCAACTTGTCGGAGAAATTGAGCGGGTCGTCGGCCGCCGTCAGGTCGAACGCTTCAACCGCATTGACGGGGAACTCATCACCCCCGATCAGATACTCACGAGAATCCAGGAGGTGATGATCCATGTTTAGTGACATTGCCCAATACTTTCGCACTGAGGCACTGCCCCATATCTGGTGTCCGGGCTGTGGCATCGGCACCATCACGGCCGCCATTGTCCGCTCCATTAAGACCCTCCAGCTGGATCAGAACAAGGTCGTCATCGTCTCCGGCATCGGTTGTTCCTCACGCATGCCAGGATATCTTGACTTTAACACCCTGCACACTACGCACGGGCGGGCTCTGGCCTTCGCTACCGGCATCAAAGCATCCCGGCCAGAACTGGATGTCTTCGTGATCATGGGAGATGGGGATGCCTCCGCCATCGGCGGTAATCACTTCATCCATGCGGCCCGGCGCAACATTGATTTAACGGCCATCATCATCAATAATAGTATCTATGGCATGACCGGCGGCCAAAGTTCGCCCATGACTCCGCATGACAAACGGGCGACAACTTCTCCGTATGGCAACCTAGAGCGGCCCTTTCAAATCCTTGAAGTCGCCAAAGCAGCTGGAGCCACCTATGGTGCCCGAGCCACCGCTTTCCACAACCAGCTCCTCACCAAACTCATCGTCAACGCCTACAATAACCCCGGCTTTTCCGTCGTTGAAACCATCTCCCAGTGCCCGGTTGCCTATGGGCGGCGCAACAAATTCAAAACCCCGGCCGATATGCTCCTGTGGCAGAAAGAGCATGGCATCAGCGCCGGACGCAAAGAACTCGGTGCAGAAGACTTTCTCATCGGCGAAATCTTCAAAGCGGAAGCGCCGGAATACACCCAGGAATATGCCAAACTGCGTCAGCGCTTGAAGGGGGAATGAGCATGGCGAAGCAGCAATTTATCTTTAGCGGAACCGGTGGCCAAGGGCTCATCCTTGCCGCCATCATGCTCGCCGATGCGGCGGTCCTTGCCGGACAAAATGTCGTTCAGTCCCAAAGTTACGGCCCGGAAGCCCGCGGAGGAGCGAGCAAAGCGGAAGTCATCATCAGTGATGAAGCCATCAACTACCCGAAAGTGCAAAAGCCGGATTTGGTACTCTCTATCAGCCAGGAAGCGTACAAAAAATATGGTCTCAGCCTCGATGAAGAGGTCGTCCTCATCGTCGACGACACCTATGTCCCTGAAACCAAACCCAGGAGCCGCAACTTCTATTCCCTGCCGCTCACCAAAGTGACGCGCACGGAATTCGGCAGTGAACAAAGTGCCAACGTCGTGGCCCTGGGAGCCGTGGCCGCCATCAGCCGTCAACTCAGCCTGGAACAGGTGCGTGAAGCGGTTCGCCAGCGCGCTCCGAAAGGCACCGCCGATCGCAACCTCAAAGCCCTGGAACTCGGCTGGCAGCTTGGGATAGGAGCGCTCAAGCGAGCCAAAGCATAACAGCTTAAAAGGGATCTTGACCAGCACAAAGCGAATCGGCACCCGAATAATGCCGACCGACTCCCAACTATGGACAGTGATGCTTTATAATGAATATCGATGGACAGTGATACTGGATAGAATATCGGCGCTGAATTCGGATTTCGAACGTCGGACCTCGGACCTCGGACTTCGAACTTCGAACTTCGAACACGCGGAAGGTGATGAATGGAAAGTGCTTGATTTAAAAGACAACAATAAGGAATGGGCTGAAGAAACGCTCACGCATTTAAGCGAAGCCCTAGCGGCTGTCTTTCTGGAAGACTGGGGCGGCCCGCGCAGCCCCATGGCCCTGCGCTACATCCATGAGACAATCATCCCTGACCTGATGCATTGTCTGCGCCATAATGGAGACTTAATCCAGAACCCGAGCTTTGCGGAAGTGATCAGTTGGAAACTCAAAACCCAATTTGCCTACCCAACCAGCATTGCCGGTTCTTTAGCTACGGATCTCCTGCAAGCGGCCCAAGAAATCGTCATTATCCCGCAGGTCACCGATCCCAGAGAGCCTTGGCGGCGGACTTTCCGGCTCTGGGTGAGCGGGGAAACGCTGCCCAATATCGTGGAACGCACGGGTTATCCGTTGGATTACCTGGATCTCCTCCTGCTCCGGCTTAAAAAACTGCGCCGCTTTATTGCCGGACGCCGAGTGAGCCTTCTCGAATGTCTGCAGCACGAGGAACTCAAAGCTTATGGCTTTGAACAACTCAGTTTTCTCTACCAGTTTGAATCCTCCCTTGCGGGAGAACCCCTCTTTAGGGAGAGACTCGCTCTAGAGCAGGTGATTCACGAACTCGGCCTCCCGCTGGAAGTCTCCGACCTCGTAACCCTCCTCGAAGTCATCCACCAACAGGAAGGTCGGTTGGATGAGCCCTCCTTAATTGCGGCGTTAAGGGAAGTCACTGTCCCCGTGGGTGATGGAGGGAGTGGTAAAGCCTATCTCTTCCCAGAGATCCTCAAAGGGCTCATTTCCGTCTATTGGGTGCACAAAAACAAAGCGGGGAAACTGGCTTTAAGTGAAAAGAGCGCCCAGATCCTCGCCGGCTTCCTTCTCCCCCGTTTGACTGAACGGGTAGAGGAAGCCATCCTGGCCAAAGACATGGCTCAGGCGAAGGAAATCCTTTTAGAGCAAAACCCAGAGATTCTCGCCAGGCTCATCGGCAGGCTTGCGAAAGAGCTGAACGCGGCAGAAAGCTTTGAACTCTTAACGAGTGCTTATAAGCAAGTGAGCCGGAGGATTGACCTGGAGATCCTTGAGGGTCTCGGACAAATCGGGTTCCGAGAACCGATGCCGGAACAGGCCCAAGTGTTTCTTCTCGGGGCCTTAAATGACAAAGACAGCCTCATCCGGGCGAAAGCCTGTGAAGCCCTTGGCCGCCTGGGGAAGGAAGAAGCCATAGCGCCGCTCATGGAACGTTTAGAAGATGAAGTCCCTGGTGTGCGGGAAAAGGCAGCGGAGGCCTTGGGCAAGCTCAAAGCTCAGGCGGCTGCCGAGGCCTTGGCTGACAGGGCCGGGGATATCGCGGAGGCTATCTTGGTGCGTGAAGCGGCGCGGGAGGCGCTGCAGCAGATATCGGTAAGGAAGTAGCCATTTGAGGCTGTGTGTTCTCCTGAATACTAAGGATCTTATGCTCATTGTCGTTTGGCACAATGAGCATTTTTCGTATTGCAGAATAGTCGGCTAAGCTGTTCCTGAAGTTGTCAGAATTGATCCCCATTGTGCGGGGGTCAGACCCCAATGGGACCCTTGAAATAGCGGATAGATAGTACGCGAAATGAATAGACTAAAATATTAGAATTTTGGATAAATAGGTCTTGACGATGAGGATAGAGGCGGGTATACTGTAATAAAGTGGAACACGTATTCCACCAGGTGGTACAATGGGCTTAACGTAGCTAGTCTATGTAAGTAAAGCAATGAGGTGATTTTATAGAGTGAAAAACTAGCGCGCAATGGAGGTGGAGGATTAGTGAAAAGACAAGGGAAACTCAGGGGATTTTTTAAAGCGGAAGGGAGAAATGGTTTGATGAAAAAGAAAACGGGTTTAATAGCTTTAATTGGGCTGATGCTTATTTTGTTGGTTACAGCTTGTGGACAACAGCCCACAAAACAAACGTCGGCAAATGAAGGGGCCGATTATCCGAACAAACCGATAAAAATAGTTGCACCCAGCGGTACGGGAGGCGGTTGGGACACCACTGCTCGACTTATGTCCAAAGTTATGGGCGAAACAAAACTGATCAAGGTGGGTTTACCCGTTGAAAATGTCGAAGGTGGAAGCGGTAAGGTTTTTCTGGAGGGATTCCTGAAAAATAATGTCGGTGATCCCTATACCATTTTTGTTAACTCTCCGCCCATGCTCATTAATACCGCACAGGGATTTAAGTATTCTTATAAAGATGTAACTCCGATTGCAGGAATTATTTCGGAATATGATTCCTTTGTCGTTCCAGCCAATTCCAGATATAAGACTCTCAAAGAAGTCATGGATGCTTTAAAGCAAAATCCCGCGTCTGTTAAGATTGGAGGGGGTTCCGCCCCCGGAGGAATGGATCATCTGGCGTTTATGGCAGCAGCGAAGAAAGCCGGAATTGAGATTACAAAGATCAATTATGTTCCCTTCCAAGGCGGAGGTCAGGTCATGACGGCTTTGTTAGGCAACAATATTGATTTGGCTTCGACGGGAATTTCCGAAGTACAGGGACAAATGCAAGCGGGTACGGTGCGCATGCTTGCCGTCACTTCATCTCAACGTATTGAGGGGTTAGATGTGCCTACGGTAAGAGAAGCAGGCTATGATGCCACTTTTGATATCTGGCGCGGATTCTTTGGAGCTAAGGACATGCCCGCCTATGCCAAAAAGTATTGGGAGGATAACTTAGCCAAGATGGTAAAGACTCCAGAGTGGCAACAGGTCGTAAAGAACCAAAAATGGACGAGTTCCTATCGCAACAGTGAGGAATTCACCAAATTTCTGGGTGAACAAACTCAAGTGATTTCCAATTTGATGAAAGAACTGGGTCTAAGCAAATAGGGAGGGAATCAGTTGGAGAAGAACTCGGTATTCGACCGCTATGTCAGTGGATTTACTTTCCTCTTAGGCTTATTGGTTATTATCTATTCAATGGTACTTCCTAAGC
>JAJZPA010000006.1 GCA_021811425.1 Bacillota bacterium
ATCATACGTGCTGTCCTGGACCTCCAGGAATGGGCGGGAAAAACAAGCGACAGCTTGGGAGACTTTAATGCCCGTTTGGTTCAAAGTTTACCTGGTTTGTCAGAACATTTTTGTTCAAGGGGGAAACCGGGGGGATTTCTAGAACGGCTTAGGGAAGGGACATTGATTGGCCATATCATTGAACATGTTACGATAGAATTTCTGACCATGGTGGGGCAGACGATTCCCTATGGCAAAACCATGGTCATATCAGGCTCAACCTCCGAATATGAAATCATTTTTAACTATGAGTCCAAAGAAGGGGCGATGGAGGCCTTTTATCAGGCGGTTAGCTTCATTGAAGCATTGCTGAAGGGAGAACCTGCTAAACCCTCAGAGTATTTGCATAAAATAAAAAGAAAAATAGTTCCCCATGAATTAGGCTTATCGACCAAAGCGATGATTCAAGCGTGTGAGCACCGAGGAATACCGGTCATGCGTTTGAATGAACACAGTCTGTTGCAGCTGGGGTATGGGCGCAATCAACGCCGGGTCCAGGCCGCTATGACCGATGAAACGAGCTGCATCGGCGTAGATATTGCTTGTGATAAGGGGTTGACTAAACGCCTTCTCCATGAAGCAGGGATTCCGGTGCCACGGGGACGGGTGGCGAAGACTGAGGAGGAGGCTTTGGAAGCTTTTCGTTGGTTGGAAAATCCCGTCGTTGTCAAGCCGTATAACGGGAATCAGGGTAAAGGGGTTTCCTTGGCTTTGATCAATGAGGCTGAAGTTCGGTCTGCCTTTCGTGTGGCTCAGGCCTATGGGGATGAGGTTATTGTTGAGGAATATATTGAGGGTCAGCATTACCGTTTGTTGGTGATTGGGGGCGAACTGATCGCAGCCGCTGAACGGATTCCCGCTCATGTCATCGGGGATGGGCAATCCAGTATTGAAGCCCTGGTGGAGAAAGCCAACTGCGATCCGCTGCGGGGAGAAGACCACGAGAAGGCTTTGACCAAAATAAAGATCGACCCCGTGGTTCTTTTAACCCTGGCGCAAAAGAACTTGACCGTTTTTTCCGTTCCGGAAAACGGGGAAGTGGTTTATTTGCGCGATAGTGCTAACTTAAGCACGGGCGGGATAGCGGTCGATGTGACCGATTGGGTGCATTCCGATAACGCCAAGCTAGCCATTTATGCCGCCAGAGTCGTGGGGTTAGATATTGCAGGGGTCGACTTGGTCAGCGAGGATATTACCCAGTCCTACCGAAGCGCTAATGGGCAGATTATTGAAATCAATGCGGCCCCAGGCATCCGTATGCACCACTTTCCTTCATTGGGCAAGGCTAGGGATGTAGGGAAGATTCTCGTTGACCGGGTCATTCCTACAGGGAATGCGCGCATCCCGATCGTCGCCATTACCGGAACCAATGGCAAGACCACAACAACGCGTTTAATCGGGAAGATGCTCGCCGCTCAGAACTTGGATGTGGGCATGTCGACTACCGATGGTATCTTCATTAAGGGAGAACGCTTGGTTGAGGGAGACACCACAGGGCCGGAGAGTGCCCGTATCGTACTTCGGCATCCAGATGTACAAGTGGCGGTGCTGGAGACCGCCAGAGGTGGAATCTTGCGAGCGGGGATCGCTTATGATTATGCGGATGTCGCGGTGGTGACAAATGTGTCGGGTGATCATTTGGGGCAATACGGTATCGAGACCCTGGAGGATTTGGCCCATGTTAAAAGCCTGGTTGCTGAGGTTGTGAAACCCCATAGTTATGTGGTTCTTAATGCAGATGATCCTTATGTTGTAGCCATGGCGAAGAAAACCAAGGGGAGAGTTATTTATTTCAGTATCCATAAAGACAATATTCATGTCCGCAAGCATCTGGGCCTCGGCGGAACGGCCATTTTTGTCCGCCGCGGGATAATTCTCCTCTGTCAGGGGTCGCAAATTTATAGAATGGGTGCAGTTAGGCAGTTGCCGATCACCCTTGAGGGGATGGCGGTGCACAATATCCAAAATGCGTTGGCAGCCTTGGCGGCGGGTTGGGCTTTAGGCTTAAGCGCTGAGACGATGCGTAAATCCCTACAGAACTTTCACTCAGACGAAATAGACAGCCGAGGTCGCTTGAATTTCTACAATCTGTCCGGTGTGAACGTCTGTATCGACTATGGGCATAATGCCGAAGGGATCAAGATGGTTGTTAATACCTTGAAAAAATTTAAGCCTTCCGCTTTAGTAGGTTGTATCACGGTGCCGGGAGATCGCTCAAATGAAACCGTGCGGGAGGTCGCCCAGGTGGCAGCCAGAGGTTTTCAGCGTTTGATTATCCGGGAAGATGAAGATTTGCGCGGGCGACAGCCTGGAGAAATTGCCGGGATGCTCTATGCAGAAGCCGTGGGCTCTGGAATGGCTCCGGAACGGATCGAGATGGTGCTTCCGGAACGGGAGGCTTTCCAATATGGACTTGATACTTGTGTGCCAGGGGAGATGTTTGTCATGTTTTATGAACATCTGGAGCCCATTGAAGCAGAGATCCGAAAGCGTATGGACAAAAACCCCGTCATCAAATCGGTTGAATTGGCTATTGGGGGGGCTGGTAAGTAAGAAGTCCGCTCTTTTTGCGTGGGTGCTTCTGGAACTTGTCCTGAAAAACCGTTATAATAAAAGGAAAAGCCTGAAGAATGTTCGGAAAGGATTCGAGGAATGCATTGCGATTCGGTGACAATGTTCGCCTATGCCAAAGTGAATTTGGCCTTAGCGATCACGGGCTGGAAAGAGGGGTTTCATCAACTGGAAACCATCATGCAGTCGATCGAGACCCATGATGTGGTCTGGGTGAAACGGCAGAGTGCGGGTATTGTCTGTGAGTGCGGTGATTTAAGCGGCCCGCAAAACTTGGCCTTTAAGGCTGCGGACCTGTTTCTCAGGTATTTGGGTACGCCTGAAGGGATAGAAATTAGGATCACGAAAACTATCCCACTGCAAGCGGGCTTGGCCGGAGGGAGTAGTGATGCCGCAGCCGTATTGCGGGCTTTGAACAGGCTGTTTCACGAACCGTTCAGCTCAGCGGAGCTGGAAGGGATGGCGCGCTCGTGTGGCTCAGATGTTCCGTTTTGCTTAAGCGGAGGGACAAAATGGGCGATTGGACGAGGGGATCAGATCGGAGGACTTCCAGAACCAGCTGACTTGGATCTCGTGTTGATCAAACCTCAGCGGGGAGTCGACACGGCAGAAGCCTATCGGCGCTTTGCCGCAAAACCGGTTTATCGACATTTGGAGCGGGGGCGTTGGGCTAATTTTCTCAAGGGAGGCGACAAGGAAGGGATCGCGCAAATGCTATTCAATGATTTGGAGTCTGTGTCCGCAATACTTGTCCCTGAGATTGACGAAGCGAAAAGGAAACTGAGAGAAGCAGGCTGCCTTGGTGCACTGATGTCGGGCAGTGGTTCGGCGGTGTTCGGGATCGCGAAGGATACCGAACAGGCTCAGTTCATTGCCAAGCGGTTGCGGTGGCAAGGTTTTAACACTTGGGCGACGAGGAGCATTGGTTCAGAAGAAGTTGGAAAGGGGTAAGAAGCATGGAGAGACGTTTGGTACCGGTGAAGTTGGATAGTTACAAGCCGCTCAGGGATATTGTATTTGAGTCTATGCGCGAGGCGATCATTCAGGGAGTTTTGAGGCCAGGAGAACGCCTTATGGAAATTCAGCTGGCCGAAGAGATGGGAGTAAGCCGGACGCCGGTGCGGGAGGCGATTCGCAAACTGGAGCTGGAGGGTTTTGTCGTTATGATTCCCCGCAAAGGGGCGTATGTGGCCGGAGTTTCCCTGAAGGACATGGCTGACGTGTTCGAGATCCGGGCCGCATTGGAAGGGCTTGCCGCAGGCTTGGCTGCCGAACGGATCACGGATGAAGAACTGGAACAAATGGAGCGGGTTCTTTTGTTTGATGAAAGCCAGGAGCCTGATCTGGAGCAGATTGTTGCATCGGACACGGATTTCCATGCCCTCGTGTACAAGTCCAGCCGCAATGAACGCTTGGTACAGATCCTAGGAAACCTGCGTGAGCATTTTCAACGTTTTCGTTCCACCTCCTTGGCCGTGCCTGGACGAGTTAAAGTTGCGATCGAGGAACACCGTACGATCGTGGAGGCGTTGGGGCGGCATGATTTGGCCGAAGCTCAGGAACTGGCAACTCAACACATCGTGACAGCCGAAAATGTCCTTTTCGAAGCACTGCGGACACAGGGCGGGGTCAATCAGGATTCGGAGTGATGAGAACGAAAAGGTTGTGTGAAGTGTGTTAAGACGATGAAAAGAGCGGAACGCCTTGTGGCTATAACTCAAATTCTCATGGCTAAACCCAATGTCTTAATTCCGCTAATGGTGCTTTCAGAGCGTTTTGGTGCCGCCAAATCGACGATTAGCGAAGATTTAGTGGCGGTAAAAGAAGGGTTTCAGCTTTCTAGACAGGGATATATTGAAACGATGCCAGGGGCGCTCGGAGGGGTTCGCTATATTCC
Organism: Bacillota bacterium; assembly: GCA_021811425.1. Taxonomy (GTDB): domain Bacteria; phylum Bacillota; class Desulfitobacteriia; order Desulfitobacteriales; family Desulfitobacteriaceae; genus JAJZPA01. The sequence goes on from JAJZPA010000006.1 coordinate 4,508, forward strand.
GGATCTTGATGGGGCAGAGGTCGGCCAGTTTCTCGCTGAACTGGCGGCTCGGCTAAGTGTAAAAGAGCGGATTTTAGCCGGAGGATACCTCTACATGACTGATCTTCTCTTTGATCCTGCGGTTCTCCGTCCTCTGGGTCTCATCTTCGCGAAAATCTTTCGGCCCCAGAAACTGGATGCTGTGGTTACGATCGAGACAAAAGGGATCCCATTGGCCTTAGTGACGGCTGAAGCCCTAGGGGTACCGATGATCATCATCCGGCACGGGAATAAAGTGACAGAGGGAACGTCTGTGAACATCAACTTTGTTTCCGGTTCATCTCAGCGGATTCAGACGATGTCGCTTTCCCGCAGAGCGCTCGAACCAGGCCGACGGGTTCTAATATTGGATGATTTTATGAAAGCGGGTGGGACGGCCATAGGGATGATCCAACTAATGAAGGAATTTGAAGCCCGTGTGGTTGGGGTAGGAATGTTGGTTGAATCGGCGTTAGGGCATTTTCCCAAACTGGTTGAGGAATATCAGGCATTACTCAAGTTGACCGAACTGGATGTTTCTGGACGAGTGGTTGTTACTCCCGTGGTAGCATTTGCTCAGTAAAGGCGTTTTACGTAAAGCAAAATAAAGAAAAACATGAAATTTTTCGGAATATCCAGGAGGATTTTTTTACCAAGCAGAGAATATTCAATGTACGAGCCGGATTTCCGATATGGGAGGGTGGTGATGCACAATGAATATTACAGATGTACGGGTTCGGAAGGTTAATGTTGAAGGCAAGATGAAAGCCGTAGTTTCTGTGACTTTCGACAATGCTTTTGTTGTCCACGATGTCAAGGTTGTCGAAGGTACGAATGGGTTGTTTGTGGCCATGCCGAGCCGGAAGACGCCTGAAGGGGAATTTCGTGATATCGCTCACCCCATTTCTGCAGCGGCGCGTGAAGTGATCCAGTCAGCGGTTTTGAAGGCTTATCAAGAAGCGATGTAAATGAGAAGGAGGTCCTTGTGAGGGCCTCTTTTTTTAGCATATCAGACTTCCATGCCACATGGTGGCACCACTGATGAATGGAAAATTTATTTTCCAGGGTAGAAAGTATAAGTCTGTGGGTGCATAAGGGCAACTAGGCAGCCGCTTTCGCTAAGGCTTGGCGCCAGCCAAGTTTTCTTTATCGAGCGCAGCACAAAGGAATTCCCCGATCAAGAAATTTAGGGTATAATATTTTAGTTGAGGTTAAACTATTCCCATCGGGGAGAGGAAAACTGGAGGCGGACATTCATGCCGAAGTGGGCAGCAGTGATCATGGCAGCGGGCAAAGGGACGCGGATGAAGTCGAAGTTGCCTAAAGTCATGCATAGGTTGGCAGGTAAACCTCTCATTGCTCATGTATTCGATACGGTTCAGCAGATTGGCATAGATAAGACGATTTTGATTCTCGGTCATGGAAAAGAGCCGATCGAAAGCTATTTTAGAGGGAAAGTTCAAGTGGTTTTTCAGGACGAACAATTAGGAACAGGACACGCGGTGATGCAGGCTCTGCCAGAACTCGAAGGGGTTGACCATGTTCTGGTTCTGAGCGGGGATCAACCCTTGTTTAGGGCGGAGACGCTGCAGCATCTCTTAGATGTCCACGAAAGGGAAGATGCAGTAGCTACCGTATTAACAGCCTGCTTTCAGGATCCTTTCGGTTATGGTCGGATTGTCCGCAGTGGGGGAGCCTTTCAGATGATCGTGGAAGAAAAGGACGCCCAACCGGAGGAACGCTTGATTGCTGAAATCAATACAGGAACGTATGGTTTCAAGGTGTCGGCGCTGAGGGAGGCCTTAGCGGGGTTGACCCCTCAGAATGCTCAAGGAGAATATTACCTGACAGGGGTTTTTAATGTCTTTCAGCGTAGCCGCAATAAGGTTGCAACGGCGCTGGTTGAAGACCCCGGTGAAGCGCTGGGGATCAATAGCCGGGTGCAGCTGGCCGAGGCGGAGCGAACCCTGCGGCAGCGTATTCTGGCTTACTGGATGGCTGAAGGGGTTACGATTGTGGATCCTGCCACAACTCATATTGATGCGGAAGTGGAGCTTGCTCAGGACGTTATTCTTCTTCCTTTTACCATGCTGCAGGGACGGACCACGATTGGGGAGGATGCGATCATCGGCCCCCATGTACTTTTGGATCGCTGCCGCTGTGGCAAGGGCTCGGAGATTACGCATACTGTGGCTCGGGAGGCGGTTTTGGGAGACGGGTGTAAGGTTGGACCATTCGCCTATTTGCGACCGGGAACCGAACTGGGCCCAGACGTGAAAGTCGGAGATTTTGTCGAGGTTAAAAATAGTAAAGTGGGGCAGGGTTCTAAGATACCTCATCTGAGCTATATTGGGGATGCTGACATTGGACAAGCCGTAAATATTGGGGCAGGGACAATCACCTGCAATTATGATGGAATGAAAAAGTATCTGACGGTGATCGGGGATCACTGCTTCGTCGGCAGCAATTCCAATTTGGTCGCCCCCGTGACGGTAGGGGAAGGGGCTTATATAGGGGCGGGTTCGACCATTACCAAGGATGTCCCTGCCAGGGCGCTGGCGGTTGAACGCAGCCGCCAAGTCATCCGAGAAGATTGGCATCGCGAATAGAGTGATAGGGGGATTAAAAGAGTCATGTCATCCAAGGAATTAAAAATCTTTTGCGGAAATGCGAACCGAGAACTCGCTCGGGAAATCGGAGAGTACCTAGGGGTTTCGTTGGGAGAATCCAAAGTCAAGCGTTTCCAGGACGGAGAGATCTCGATAGCTATTGATGAGAGTGTGCGGGGAGCAGACATTTTTGTCGTTCAGCCTACTTGTGCGCCAACGAATGACAACATTATGGAACTCTTAATCATGATCGATGCCCTGAAGCGGGCCTCTGCCCGGCGGATTACGGCGGTCATGCCCTATTATGGTTATGCACGCCAGGAGCGCAAAGCGCGGGCGAGAGACCCTATTACGGCCAAGTTGATGGCAAATTTGATCACGACGGCTGGAGCGGATCGGGTCGTGACCATGGATCTGCATGCTCCGGCGATTCAGGGCTTTTTTGATATCCCTGTCGATCATTTGCCGGGTGTCCCGATCCTGGCTGAATATTTCAAGGAAAAGGACTTCTTGGATTTAGTGGTGGTCTCCCCGGACTTAGGCGGGGTGACACGGGCGCGGAGTTTGGCCGAACGGATTGGGGCTTCGATCGCCATTATTGACAAGAGACGCCCTGAACCCAATGTTTCCGAAATCATGCATGTCATTGGGGAGTTCAAAGGGAAAACGGCGATCATGATCGATGATATTATTGATACGGCAGGAACCATCACGCAAGGAGCGCAGGCCTTGATCGAACGGGGGGCGAAGGAAGTGTACGCCTGCTGCACGCACCCGGTGCTCTCTGGCCCGGCTAGCGAGCGTTTGGAGAACTCAGTGCTTAAAGAAGTCATCGTGACCAATACGATCCCCCTTGACGCAGAAAGAAGCCTGCCCAAGATTAAGGTGCTTTCGGTGGCACCCTTGCTGGGGGAGGCTATTGTGAGGATTCACGAAGACCTGTCAGTCAGCAAGCTGTTCAGTTAAGTTGTGCTCGAGTTCACTATCCCAGGGGTTGTTTATCTATGGGGTTTTCTACGTCTTCCGACGCTAACTTCGAGACGGTGTTCTCATGGGTTAGGGTACCATCTTCGGCGTCGGTCGGAGCCACTGCAGCTTCGGTGGCGGAGTCATTCTTACGGAAATATTTGCTGATGTTTTGGGTTTTTTCGCTCGCCAAATGGGATGTGGAATGGATGAGCGATTTTAGGGTATCATTCAGACCTTTGTCGGCGACGGCCAGAAGGTGTTCGCTTCCTTTCTGAGCCACGATAGCATCGGGGCCTATCGTGACGAGCTGCTCAGCTTGGAGATAGGCGCGACCGTTGATGAGGCCACCAAGCTTGCCGCCCGAGATTTCAAGGTGTGTGACTTGGCCGGTATCGGGGTTCACGAAGTATTCCTCAGCGACCCCAAGGATCTTACCGGATTCCGTGACCACTTTGGTGCCAATGATCCCGAGCTTTTCTTTCAAAAGATCCAGGATCTCCGGGAGACTCGCCGATTTTTCGACATAGCTTTCTTTGTCAATCGTGATCGCATCTTCGCCCACGCTGACGACCTTGGCATAAGGGATGATCCGCTGATCTTTGAAGAAACCCTTGGGATCGATAACCAAAGCGGCAACGGCTTTTTCCTGGGCATTTAGGATCAGGCTTTTGACATACCCGATTTGCTGTCCTTCTCTAAGAGAAATGATGGGAAGGGAAAGGAATTTGCGACTCGGTTTCATCTTTTTTACCACCTCATTTCGTGTACCGTCCGTTGGAAAACAATTCTTCTGCTTGATGAATATGCTTGTGGGGGCGAGATTATGAAGGTTGTTGTCGGGCTGGGCAATCCCGGAATCGATTACGCTGAGACGCGCCATAATGTGGGCTTTGTCCTGGTGGATATGCTGGCAGAGGCCTGGGGTTTGAGTTTTAGGTCGAAGTATCAAGGACTCCTAGCCGAGGGCGCATGGCGTGGTGAACGGATTTTCCTGTTCAAACCTCAGACCTATATGAATCTGAGCGGTCGGGCTGTCCGCGAGCTGACCGCCTTCTATAAAATCCCGCCTCAAGAGCTTTTGGTGGTTCATGATGATTTGGATCTCTCTTTGGGAAAGATTCGTTTACGCCCGCAAGGGAGCGCGGGCGGGCATAATGGAATCCGTTCCCTGTTGGCTGAATTAGGAACGGAGTTATTCTGGCGTTTAAAGTTGGGAATCGGTCGCCCGCCGCAGGGTTGGGAAAGTGCTAAATTCGTCTTGGGCCGTTTTGCGGATGAGGAGATTCCGCTGTTTGAGGATGCTTTGGGTAAATCTGGGGAGCTGGTTCAGTTATGGCTTTCCGGTGAAAGCGAGAAGGGGATGAATCTTTATCATCGCTAGGGTATAAGGGGAAGGAGGCGGGGTAACCCTATGAACATGGAGGTGTAAGACATGTTCATGCTTAAAGTCTGCCATGTTTGTGATAGCATTATCGGAGAGTTAGAAGTCGAAGATAGCTTGACCAACGCTTATCCTGATTCTATAATGAATGTCGTTGGGAATGTCGCCTATACCCTTTGTCCTGAGTGCCTACGCCAGTTGGAATTAGAAACACAAACAGGGTCGGTGTATAATTAGACCTATGTTTTGGAAGAGGTTGTGGGCGGGATTGAGAACTGTAGCACAATCTTGCTGGCATAGGAGGGTCGTATTCGGTTTGGGATGAGGACGGTAGCGATTTAAAGTGAGGGCCTGGGCCAAGGCGTTCATCTTTTTGTGTTGCTTGAAAGGATGGCTGATTTGAGAACAATTCATGATTACTTAGAAGCGGGGCTGGATATCGGAGAGGCAAAGCAGTATTTAAGCCAAAGTACACCGCAGATAGCCTATAATTTAACGGGAAGCCAAAAAGCGGCTTTTATTGCGGAACTCATGGGCAAAACGTGTGCCATCATCCTCACCTATTCGGAAGAGCAAGCGCGTAAATGGCAAAGCGATCTGCGCACATGGCTGCCGGATGAGGAGATTCTCCTGTTTCCGCCGACAGATTGGCTCCCTTTTGAGGTGTTGGGGCGAAGCCGGGAGACTACAGCTGAACGGATTCAGGTATTGGATCGTTTGGCTCAAGGGGGTCAGGTAACCGTAATTGCTCCGGTAATAGCCATCGAGCGCCGCCTTTCCCCCCCTATACAGTGGCGTGAGTCAGCCCTTGACCTGAAGGTCGGAGAACATTATGATCTGCAAGGGATCCTGACCAAACTCGTTGAGATAGGCTATGAGCGCCAGGATGTCGTGGAAGGCAAAGGGCAATTTGCCTTGCGCGGGGGGATTTTGGATATGGCTCCTTTATTTGGAGAGGCCATTCGGGTTGAATTCTTTGATGATGAGGTCGACTCGCTGCGCTTTTTTGATTTAGAGTCACAAAAATCCACTCAGTCCATCCAGAGTGCTCATATCCCACCGGTTCTGGAATATATTCTGACAACGAAGGATATGGAAGCCTTACGCTGGGAAGTGCGCGCTCAGGCCCGTAAGGCCGCAGGGCGTTTGTTCCGGTTGGGTAAAGAGGATGCCGCCAGACGCATCCAAGACAAGGCCGTGCACATCGAGGAGCGGTTAAGCCAAGGGATGGTCGATGAGAGCGTCTATCCCCTCTTGGGCCTTACAGGGGACCCTTTAGCAAGCTTTTTTTCCTATCTGCCCGGGGAACGCCTTCTCGTGTTGGATGAACCACTGCGCATCAAGGAGCAACTGGTTTTTCAAGAACGTGAGCGGATGGAGGAATTTGCGCAACAGCTGGAGCAGGGGGAGGTTTTTGTCCATTCCGAGAAGCAATTCATCAATTATGAAGAAATCCTCGCCTATGGACAGTCTCAGAGGATTGTGGCCTTGTCGACCCTGCCCAGGGAAGCGCCGGGGCTCGTACCTAAAAGAGTATTAAACCTTACGGCACGACCGCTGACCGGGTTTATGGGCAAGACTCGCATGTTGGTCGATGAGATCTTGCACTGGCAGGCTCAGGGAAATGTGATTGCCCTGTTCGCTGGGGATCGCGAACATGCGCAGCGGCTCCATCAGGGCCTTAAGGATTTGGGTGTGACAGCCTACTGGAGGAACCTTTGGGATGGGCTCGATGGAGGGAACGCTTATATTTTTCCGTATTCGCTTGATCATGGATTTGAACTCCCGCTGGGAAAACTGGTCATTTTAACGGAATTGGAAATCTACAAACGAGAACGCAAGGGTGGCCCGCCGGTTGCCGTTAAATCCTCCCAGCCGAAGAAGAGCGCTTCTGCGGTTCTCTTGGCTGATTTAAAGCCAGGGGACTATGTGGTGCATGTACAGCACGGTATCGGCCAGTTCGTTGGGATTGAGCGCTTGAAGGTCGGCGGGGTGGAAAAAGATTATTTTGCCGTCCGTTATGCGGGCGAAGATAGACTCTACATTCCGCTTGATCAGCTGCATCTTATGCAAAAGTACTTGGGAAGCGATGGGGACAGTGCTCCTAAGCTTTATAAGCTCGGGGGCAACGATTGGCATAAAGTGAAGTCCAAGGCCCGCAGTGCCATTAAGGAACTGGCCTTTGACCTGGTAAAGCTCTATGCTCAAAGGGAAGCCACGAAGGGATTTACTTTTTCGCCGGACAATGTTTGGCAGAGGGAGTTTGAAGAGAAGTTTCCTTATCAGGAAACTCCCGATCAGATCCAGTGCATTGGAGAAGTCAAAGCGGACATGATGAAGCTTCGCCCCATGGATCGCCTGCTCTGCGGGGATGTCGGCTATGGCAAAACAGAGGTGGCGTTGCGGGCTGTGTTTAAGGCTGTAATGGACAGCAAGCAAGTGGCCGTGCTGGTGCCGACAACGATTCTGGCCCAGCAACATTTCAATACGTTTCGCGAGCGGTTCATGGGCTACCCGGTTACGATTGAGATGTTGAGCCGTTTTCGGACGCCGAAGGAGCAGAAGGTCATACTTGCAGGACTTAAGGAAGGTACGATTGATGTCGTGGTTGGCACGCATCGCTTAGTATCAGACAGTGTCAAATTCAAGGATTTGGGGCTGCTCATCATTGACGAAGAACAGCGCTTTGGGGTGTCGCATAAAGAAAAGTTGAAGTCATTAAAAGCAACGGTCGATGTCCTCACCCTTTCGGCTACGCCCATACCCCGCACACTCCATATGTCCATGATCGGGGTACGGGACATGAGCGTCATCGAGACGCCTCCAGAGGATCGTTATCCGGTTCAGACCTATGTCGCTGAATACCAGCCGGAACTGGTGAGGGATGCCGTGCGCCGGGAGATCCAGCGGGGAGGGCAGGTGTTCTATGTTCATAATCGGGTAGAGAACATGGATCAGGTGGTCGAATTTCTGCAGAAATTGATACCGGAAGCGCGCTTAGGCATTGCCCACGGGCAAATGAGTGAAGTCGAACTGGAGCAGGCAATGCTGGCTTTCCTGGAGCGAGAAACCGATGTTTTGCTGGCAACGACGATTATTGAAAGCGGGCTGGATATGCCCAATGTTAACACCTTAATTATTGACGAGTCGGATCGTCTGGGTTTAGCTCAACTCTATCAGCTGAGGGGGCGGGTTGGTCGTTCGAATCGTAAGGCGTTTGCCTATTTTCTCTACCAGCCGCAGAAGGTTCTCTCGGAGATTGCGGAAAAGCGCTTAGCGGCGATTCGGGAATTTACAGAGTTTGGTTCCGGTTTTAAAATTGCCATGCGTGATTTGGAGATCCGCGGGGCTGGGAATATTATCGGAGCACAGCAGCATGGACATTTGGCGGCCATTGGCTTTGACCTCTATGTCCAGATGTTAAGAGAAGCAGTAGCGGAAATTCGCGGAGAGAAAGTGGAAACCCGAGTTGAGCCAAGTATTGAACTGGCGGTGGATGCTTTCTTGCCTGATGATTATGTCGGAGATCGACAGGCGAAGGCGTCTCTTTATCAACGCATGGTACAAATACGCGCGGAGGGAGCCCTTCAGGAAATGGTCGATGAATTGATTGACCGCTTCGGGACGCCGCCACGCCAGGTTGAGAATCTCCTCCAGATCGTGAGGCTGAAATGGCTGGCAGCGGATCTCGGCATCGAGCAGATACAGCAGGCTAAACAGCAGATCGGTTTGCGTTTCGCGGCTGACATCGGGCTTAGCGGCGAAAAGTTGATGGAGATTGCCGCACGTTCCCGTTATCCGCTCTCCTTTGGCACGACTGGTGAAGGGGCTCTGGAATGCAAGGTGAGAATTCGAACACTTGACCAAGGGCAACTGCTGCAGGCAGTTCGCGAAACCCTTATGACGTTTTTCGACATTGCAGAGAAAACATCGGCTTGATATAATGTCTCTATGGACAGGAAAGGTTGTGAAATGATTGAAAAGACCATGGCTAGCACTCATCACCGGAGTTTTAACGGTCGCCCTGGTTTCTGGATGTTCCGTGGCTGGCGGGAAATGGGTTGCTAAAGTCAACGGGGAAAGTATTCCGATGAACGAACTTGATCAGAGGCTTGCGGCTTCGGAGGCCTTGTACCAGGCTCAAGGGGCGGATTTCAAATCGGATCAGGGTAAACAGATGGAAACCCAGCTTAAAAGCAGCATTTTGGATCGGCTGGTTCAGGGACGAATCATTGCCCAGGAAATCCGTAAACAAGGGTTAAGCAGTAGCGACCCTAAAGTTAAGCAGGAAGAAGAAGGTTTAAAAAAGAATTTTGCCGATGAGGCAAAATTCCAAGATGCCTTGAAGCAACAGGGGATGACCGAACCGGAACTCTTAGACTTTCTCACCATTTATCAAAAGGTGACCGCTGATGTCAACGTAACGGATAGTGATGTTAAAACGTATTTCGATCAAAACCAAGGTCAATACGGCCATCCGGAACAAGTTCAGGCTAAGCACATCTTGGTCAAAACCGAAGATGAGGCCAAGGCCATTATTGCCCAATTGAAGACCGGCGCCGATTTCACCCAGCTTGCCAAGGAAAAGTCGATTGAGCCTGGAGCGAAGGAGAGCGGCGGAGAATTGGGAACGTTTGGTCGCGGCCAGATGGATGCCGATTTTGAGAAGGCTGCTTTTGCTCAAAAGGTCGGAACCTTCTCTCTAAGTCCTGTGAAGTCGAAGTTTGGCTATCATGTAATTTTCGTAGAGACGCACCAGCCGGAAGTCAAAGCGGATTTTGAGAAGTCCAAGACTCAAGTGGGACAGGATGCGTTGACCGCAGCGAAAGACCAAAAGTTTCAGACCTATGTTAATGACTTGCTCACCAAAGCGAAAGTTGATTATGCCCAAGGATTTAAACCCGCCGGTAAGTAGTGAACTCGTGTTGCTAAAGCAAAACTCTTCGAAAAAGGATCAAGGAAAGTGAAGGAAGGGTGGTTTTTTTGACCAGCCTTCCTTTGTGTTCTTTGGAAAAAAATGAATAATCCATGCTTGGGAGATATATACTATCAATGAATTGAAAGGCATAAGTGGAAAGACCTTGTTTTCAGGATTTTCTTGAAGATGGGGGTCCGGTTTAGAGACTCAGGCGCTGGCTGGTTGGGCGTTGCGAGTACGACAAAAGGAGGGAAGGGCATCCAATGAAAGCTACAGGCATCGTGAGAAGGATTGACGACCTTGGCCGCGTCGTTATTCCAAAGGAAATTCGTCGGACGCTTCGTATAAGAGAAGGTGATCCACTAGAGATCTTTGTCGACAGGGACGGGGAAGTCATCCTCAAAAAATATTCTCCGATTGGGGAATTGGGGGAGTTTGCCAAGGAATATGCTGATTCTCTCTATGAAGCCACAGGACACATTGCGTGTATTGCCGATAGGGATATGATCATTGCGGTTGCGGGAGCTTCAAAAAAGGAGTACTTGAATAAACCGATTGGCCCGGCCACCGAACAAGCTATGGAAGATCGCAAGCTGATTCATATTGGTAAAGCAGGTGAGCATGAGCAGTGTAAGACCTGTCCTGAAAATGAAGAGGAGGACAAATGCAAGCTGAGTTGTGAGGTCATTGCCCCGATCATTGCCGAAGGAGATCCGATTGGAGCTGTTCTCTTGATGTCAAAGGATCCAAATATCAAGATGGGAGAACTTGAGGTAAAGCTGGTCGAAACGGCAGCGGGATTCTTGGCTAAGCAGATGGAGCAGTGAATTGGGCGTTTTCAAAAAACGGATCCTGTTTGGATAGTGAACCCGTTTTGCGTTGGCAAAACGGGTTCACTTTGCTACAATTAAATCTGATGCTGGTTGGGAGGTGCAACTTATGGGAAAGCGGCTTTATATTATCGGGTTAGGCCCGGCTGGATTGGACAAGCTCAGTGTGGGCAGTTACCGTCGGCTGCTCCAGGCCGACAAGGTCTTTGCCCGCACGCTGAAACATCCGTGTATTGAGGATTTGCGTAAGGAAGGCGTAAACTTCGTTTCTTTTGATCCGGTTTACGAAGAGGAGGATTCCTTTGGAGCGGTGTATGAACGCATCGTGGCAGGGTTGCAGGCGGAACTGGAGGAGGGGCGGGAAGTGGTCTATGTCGTCCCTGGCCATCCTTATGTTGCCGAAAAGACGGTGCGCCTGCTTGCCGAAAGGCTGTCGCCAGAGGTTGAGATTGTCGCGGAGGCGGCTGTGAGCTTCCTCGATGAAATTTTTACGTCACTCAAGCTTGATCCTACGGAAGGGTTGGTCATCAAGGACTACGACGGCTTGCGGGATGCTGGGTTGACGGGGGAAGACTGGGTCATAATTCCCCAGGTTTATGATACGCAGGTGGCTTCCAATGTAAAGTTAGATCTGATGCTCATTTATCCGGATGATGCCTTGACTTTCGTTGTCAAAAGGCTGGGAACGGATCAGGCCCAAACACGAGAGGTTCCACTTTATGAACTGGATCACGAGGAATTTGATTATCTGACCAGCGTGGTGCTCCCCCCAGAGGCGAGGGTTGTTTCCTTTCGTAAACTGACTGAGATTATGGAAAAACTACGTTCGCCCGGGGGTTGCCCGTGGGATCGTGAACAAACTCATGTTTCCCTGAAGCCATACCTTATCGAAGAAAGCTATGAAGTCCTAGAGGCAATTGAGAAGCAAGATATGTATAATTTATGTGAAGAATTGGGAGACTTATTATTACAAGTGGTCTTTCATGCCCAGATAGCGCAGGAGGCTAATGTCTTCACGGTCAATGATGTTCTGCGCGAAATCACCGAGAAATTGGTTCGCCGTCATCCCCATGTCTTTGCTGACGGGGAGGCCAACACGGCTGGGGAGGTTGTCAGGGCGTGGGAGGAAATCAAGAAAGAAGAGAAAAAGGATCCAGAGAGGGAAAAGGATTATTTTAAAGAGCCGAAGGGGTTGCCTTCTCTTATGTTAGCCCAAGCAACACAGGGCCGAGCGGCCAAATTCGGGTTTGACTGGCCTGATTGGCAAGGGCCTTGGCAAAAGATCCATGAGGAGCTGGGTGAACTCCAAGGCGCGATGGCCGAGGGAGATGGGATTAAAGAAGAATTAGGGGATGTGCTGTTTGCCGTTGTTAATCTGGCCCGGTTATTAAACCTTGATGCTGAAGAGACTCTGCGTGCAAGCGTACATAAATTCCAAAGCCGATTCCGTAAAATGTCTGAATTAGCGGCCAGAGAAGGGAGAAAATTGGAGGGAATGACCCTTGGGGAGATGGATTTATATTGGGAATTGGCAAAAACCCATGAAAAAAGTGGTAAAGTTGCTTGGGCTTAGCTAAATTTAGCAGGAGTTTGAGTATTAATCGCGAAATATAAGGCGAATACTTATTGGGAGGGAGAACTTTGAACAAGGCAGAATTGGTTACCGCTGTGGCGGAAAAAGCCGACATGTCCAAGAAAGACGCTGAAAAGGCCGTGAATGCAGTTTTTTCAGCGATAGAGGATGCGCTGGTCAAGAAAGATAAGGTTCAACTCGTAGGCTTCGGCACATTCGAAGTCAAGGACCGCGCTGAACGGACAGGGTTGAATCCGCAGACCAAAGAGAAGATCACTATCCCGGCTTCAAAAGTGCCTGGATTTAAAGCGGGGAAAGCGCTAAAGGATGCAGTTCAAGCTTAAGTCTGTGTAGAGGTATCGTAAAATCAGGTTCTTTTTGAACCTGATTTTTACGTTTATGTTGGAGGGGGATCGATGAGATTAGACAAGTTTTTAAAGGTTTCACGCCTTATCAAGCGGAGAACGGTGGCCAAGGACATTTGTGAAGGGGACAAGATTCAGGTTAATGGGCGGATTGCCAAACCATCCGCCGAAGTCAAGCCAGGGGATGTCTTGCTTATTGAGTTGGGAAATCATCGTTTAGAAGTGCGGGTCAAGGCGATTCCGAATACCGTTCGAGCCGAAGAGGCTCATCTGCTCTACGAGGTATTGCGGGAAGAACACAAAACAGGGCTGTAGGAGCCCTGTTTTGTGTTCTTCATGTCTAAACCCACTGGCAAGCGAATATGGTTTTAAGAGAAAAGTTTGGGGGGCAGCCAACGTGGAGAAAACGAAAGGACACCGCTTAGTTTTGCAGGATCGAGGAAATATAACCATAACCGGGGTTGTTAAGGTTCAGACGGTTGATCCCAAGGAGATCGTCCTGGATACGGAACAGGGGATGCTTAATATTAAGGGGGAGAAGCTGGAGATTAAGCAATTGGACCTCCAAAATGGTTCGTTGGAAATCAATGGGCATGTGGATGCTTTGGTCTATCTCCGCCAATCCCAAGGGGGTTCTCGGGGAAGTCTTCTTGGCAAGATTTTTAAGTAAAAGGAGTGCAGGGCAATTTCTGAGTTTTTGGCGTTAGTTTGGATCCTCGCAGCGGGCGGCTTGATAGGGTTTGTTTTTGATTGGTATCGCACCTTCCGCCGTTGGCGCCGCTGGGGGCCTATCTTGACATTTGTTGGCGATATTGCCTTCTCGCTCTTGGCATTATCGGTGCTCATTGTTTGTTTGCAGCGGGCAAATTTCCTCGCGTTTCGGGTGTATGCCTTCGTCGGTGTGATCCTAGGACTTTTAATTTATGGCCGCTTGTTGAGCGGAACGGTCACAGGCAGTGCTTTACGGGTGTATCGCTTGTTGGAATGGTTGATAGAGTGGATGGTTCAGGGCGTGCAAGCGGGACTTTGTCTGCTGACCGCCTTGATGCGGCCTTTTTATGCTGTCCTGCGTTGGGCGAGTCTCCTTTTTTACCGCATGGGGGAAGCGATCCTTTGGGAACGGGCTCGGACACGCCAGCAAAAAGCCGAGGCTTGGTGGAATAGGCACTTTCCGCCTAGGACGAATGGGTAATTATTTCCAAAAAGGATTGATCCCTGCCTCGGAGGAGGGTATAATGAAAGGGCGGTTTGTAGCTATTATGTAGCCATTTTGTACTTGATTTGTCCACAGATGTGGATAGTTTGTGGATAACTTTCAAGGAACTGTGGATAAAGATAGGGTCCAAAGGAGCAGTGTGTTACGGTGCATCTGGAAATTAGGGGTTTAGAGAAGCTTAGTTTTCGGGAGCGCCAAACCGTCATGCTCAAAGAAAGTGGACAAACCCTCGAACAAATTGCGAAACGTTTAGGTGTGAGTTCGAGTTCCGTGGCTACGTTGCTGACTCGGGCTAAAACCAAAGGCTATGAAATTGTGTGCATTATTCCTGGCCAGGAGCTGGGCTTAGGAGGGGACGATTGGAGTGAAGAAGAAACAAAGTAAAAAACACTCGTTTCCCCGTTTACGGCGCGTTGTCGGTATCATTGCCTTCGGTGTCCTGGCCAGTACGGGCTGGAACCTTTGGCAGCTTCGTCAACACGTTGAAGCTCAGCTTTTGGCTTTAACTAAGGAAAAGGGAGCACTTATGGAAAAACAACAAAAACTTCAAACCGAAATCGAACGTTTGAATGAGCCGACTTATATTGAGCAATTAGCGAGAGAGCAATTGGGCTTAGTGCGGCATGGTGAGATTACGATTGCCCCCAAAAAGTGAACTTCTTTAAATCGCTCTGTGAGGTTCACTTCTTGCTTGACACTGAGCCAGGCATTTCTATATAATACAATTAAGTGTAGCTATCATCATCACAAGGAGGAATTTGCTTCGTATGGCCATTGCGGTTGGCACCATTATTGAGGGAGTGGTTACTGGGATTACAAATTTTGGGGCATTTATCGAATTGCCTGACAAAATGACCGGTTTAGTGCATATCTCAGAAGTTGCTGATGCTTATGTGAAGGACGTTAGGGATTATTTAAAAGAACAAGATCATGTCAAGGTGAAGGTTATTCATGTGGATGAAAAGGGTAAAATCGGATTGTCCATCAAACAAGCAAGTCCCAGTTCCCGGAGCGGGCGTGAACGCCGCCAGCCAACCGTATCCTTTGAGGATAAACTATCTAAATTCCTGAAAGATAGTGACGAACGTCAATTGGAGTTCCGCCGGGCTACGGAGTCGAAACGCGGGGGTCGAGGTTCGAGCCGCTATTAGAAAGAAGAGCCGCCTAAACGGGCGGCTTTTTGTATTTATCAGTCGAAAGTTGTTTTGGTTTTCTGACAGCACTAGACAAGGTTTGCCGAGAAGCTGGGTTATAATGTTACCATAAAATGGTAAGAGGTGACATTATGGCTGATTGGGCAACACTTAAAATTGAACAGGGCATTCGCAAAGAAAGCGCATCGATGCAGAATGCAATTCTTCCGCTTCTATTGGGTATTTTTTTGGCCAGGGGTAATGTCATAGGAATTTATCCGCTGGGGGTTGCCTTTGGTGCAGCATTGCTCTTGCGGGGCGGAAAAGGCGCGGTGTTTGGGATTCTGGGTGTGTTGGCGGGTGTTGGCACTCTGCAGGATCTTTCGCTCCTCCTGCGGACGGTGATAAGTTTAGCCGTGCTTATTTTGGTTGTCCCCTATTTAAAGCGGAAAGATCATGCTCTCCTGTATCTTGGCTTAGTCACCGGATTTGCGGGTATCCTGGTCTCTTCTTTGGCGCTGGGGTTAAAACTCCCGGAACAGCATGCGTTATTTCTGACCGGGGTGGAAGGTCTCCTTTCTGGGGGGATGAGTGGGATATTTTGGTATGCTCTCTCGCATCAAGGGGCCCTTTGGAGAGGGGAGTTCAATCAGGAACAAGGGATGGCGTGGCTGGTCCTGTTGACCGGTGTGATTAGCGGTTTACAAGGGCTGCACGTGGGGGATATCAACTTACCTGTTGTCCTTCTTAGCTTTTTTGTATTGTTTGCGGCAAAGCGCTTTGGGGCGGGGACAGCATCTGGAGTGGGTGCTATGCTTGGCTTTCTTCCCCAGCTTTCTTTTAATGTCCAAAATTTAACGGCTGCCGGTATTTATGCCCTGGCTGGGTTTTGTACGGGAGCCTTTCAACGCCTGGGCAAACTAGGTGTTGGGCTCGCCTTTTCGGCTGTGACTCTTACCCTCACCCTCTTTCTAAGGCAAGAGGTACTTTTCTCTCAACTTATCTCAGCAGCACTCGGGCTTCTGCTATTCTTGCTGTGGCCGACTCCGGCACCCCGAACGAATTTCCTCAAAGTGAAAGCGGTGCCCGAAGTGGAGACAACGGTCACAAAAGTTAAGGCGTTGGCTGAAATTTTTGATCAAATCGCGCTGGGTTATCAGGCCGCTGAAGTAGAGGCAACGGACAAGATGCGTCCGGAAGTCCCGGAGCTTATGAATGTCTTGGTCGAACGCGTTTGCCAGAACTGCCCGACGATCGGAACTTGTTGGGAAAGAGAGTTTTATAAGACTTATCGTTTTCTTTTAGACTTGTTTTCCGCTGTGGAAACTCATGGCGCTATCCAGGCTGGGGATTTACTAGTCGAATGGAAGCGGCACTGTGGCCGACTAAAGGAGATGCTGATTGGGATCCAGTTCTTAGTGGAACAAGAGAAGAATCAAGAGACGTGGCGCAAGAGACTTGCGTCTAACCAAGAAGCGATAGCGCGTCAGTTTCAGAGCGTTTCCCATGTCATTGGGAATCTTGCTAAAGAGCTGAATGCACGGCATAATTGGCATGATGCAGGGCCGTCGAGTCTCGCCCGCCGTAGGCGACACTTCCTTGATGTCGGGGTCGCCTCCTTTAGCAAGAGCGGAAGCGGAATCAATGGGGACAATTACGCATCCTTAGCCTTTGCCCCCACACAGCACGCCTTTGTCATCAGTGATGGAATGGGGGCAGGCGAAAACGCCGCCAAAATGAGTGCGGCTGCCCTGACGCTGCTGGAACAGCTTCTCAACACGGGATTTGAGCCGCTGGGAGCCGTCCAAGCACTCAATTCGATGCTGGTGCTTCGTTCTCCTGAAGAAAGTTTTGTAACCCTTGATATGGTGATTTTGGATTTAGAGTCGGAACGTGTTAAACTGATAAAAGCAGGTGCGGTCGCCAGTTACATCGTCAGGTCCGATACGGTGGAAACGTTCAGTTCATCCAGCTTGCCGGCAGGAATTTTAGATCAAATTGAAGTTCCTGTTTTGGAATCGGTCTTGAAGCCGGGAGAGTCACTGGTGATGGTAAGCGATGGGATTCTGGATGTGGTACGAGATGGAAACTGGCTCTGCGCCTATTTGGAAAAAGCCAAAGGAAGCCACTCTCAGGATTTAGCCGATACGATCACGTCGGAAGCAAGGCGTTTGGCTGGCGGAGAATTGCCGGACGACGGAGTGGTGTTAGTGGTTCGGAAAAACTATTGGAATGAATGAGGGGATTATGTACCGGAGGTTGTGTGACAAAGTTTTGCCAAACTTGATCCCTGTTCAGAGCAGAGTGCTGGTCGCCGTATCCGGCGGGCCTGATTCGGTGGCTTTAGCGCATATTCTATGGCGGTATGCCAAGGAAAGGCGAGATCAGGGAATTGAACTCGCCTTAACCCATGTGAACCACCAAGCAAGGCCGGAAGCTGACGCGGAGGAGCAGCTGGTGCAGGGTCTAGCTGGGGCTTGGGGTCTGCCCTGTTTCGTCCATCGTTTTCAGGCAAAACAGTACGCCAAAGCAGCGCGGCTGTCTTTTCAGGAAGCGGCGCGTCAGTGGCGCTATGCCCGCTGGCAGGAGGACATGGCAAAGGGTAGCTTTACGCTTTTGGCGACCGCCCATCATCTGGGGGATCAAGCGGAAACGATTCTTTATCGGCTTTTGCGTGGAAGCGGGACGGCTGGTTTGGCTGGAATCTATCCCAGCAAAGGGAGAGTCATCCGACCCTTGCTTGCGGTCAAAAAGGAAGATCTTCTTCGCTACTGTCAAGTCGAAGGGCTTCCCTATGCCCTGGATCAGAGTAATGCAGAGCCGATTTACGCTCGGAACCGCATTCGCCTGGAACTCCTCCCTGAGCTGGGGACAAACTATAATCCGAGGATTTTGGAGACACTGGGACGGACTGGAGTTTTATTACGTTGGGATGAGGAATATATGGCTGCAGCAGCCGAAGCAGCGTGGGTTCAGTATTCCCTTGCAGCAAAGCCAGGGGCTGCGGCCTTGAGTCTTGATGTGTTTTCCCTGCCTCCCGCGCTCTTATCCCGCCTGATCCGCAAGGCTGCCACACAAGTTGGGAGCGATCCGCGAGGGTTAGCTTTTAATTTTGTTGAGGCGATCATGGAAAGCGGAGGAAAGCCTGGTTGGATGCAGGATTTGCCGGGAATTTTGGTTAAAATAGATTCTAAAGGGTTATGGTTTGTCCATACAGCGCGATCCGAATCTGGAGAACAGGTAGAAGCACGAGACTGGGAAATTGTGGTTCCATTCTCGGGCTGGCGCGCACGACTTGAAGCTGGTGTAGAAGTCGGTATGTTTGCTGAGAAAGACTTACCTGGCCTGCAAGCGTATTCTACCCACAGCCCTGTGGAGGTTGAAGCGTTTAGCCTCAGTGCCCTGCAAAAACTGAAGGAGCCCCTGGTTTTGCGCACTCGTCGTTCGGGTGACCGGATGTGGATTAAAGGTACTGGGCATAAAGCGCTCAAAAAGGTTTTTCAGGAAATGGGGATTGCCTCCGAAGCCCGAAAGGGTGTATGGTTGCTCGCTTCCGAACAGGAGGTTTTTTGGATTCCCGGAGTTCGTCGGGGTAGTCTATTGCAGCCGATGGGGAATGAGGAAAGGGCCTATTGTGCGGTACGGCGGCTGCCGCCGGAAACGTCGGCAGCTTCGTTGTATAATGGAATTTAGCGTGGTATAATATGTAATATTGCTTTAAAATAAGGCGGTTTCCCAGATGGAGAGGAGGACCCAAGACTTGAAATTTTTTAAGAATATCGCGATCTATTTGCTCATCATCTTATTGGCAATTATGCTCATCAGATGGCAGAGTCCTCCGGTCAACAAAGACTTGACCTTGGATTACAATAGCTTTAAGAAGGCTGTTGTCGAAGACAGGGTTACCGAAGTGACGACCGTTGGTGATAAAAGTGTAAATCACTATTCCGTTACAATGAAGGACGGCAAGACATACGATATTGTAGGCCCTATTGGGGATGATAAGCTGTACTCAGACCTCTATACCCACGGAGTGGTTCTGAATTTCAAGACCCTACCTGAACCGCCTTGGTGGACGAGCCTGATTACGACGTTGCTTCCGATTTTGCTCATTGTCGGATTGTTCTTCTTCATGATGCAGCAAACCCAGGGCGGGGGTAACCGGGTTATGCAGTTTGGCAAGAGCCGGGCCAGGCTGATTGGAGATGACAAGAAAAAGATCACGTTTGCAGATGTCGCAGGGGTGGATGAAGTTAAGGAAGAGCTTGAGGAAGTCGTAGAGTTCCTGAAATATCCGAAAAAGTTTAATGATCTCGGTGCAAAAATCCCTAAGGGAGTTCTGCTGTTTGGTCCTCCGGGTACGGGCAAGACCTTACTAGCTCGGGCTGTCGCTGGGGAAGCCGGGGTGCCATTCTTCAGCATCAGCGGTTCAGACTTTGTGGAGATGTTTGTCGGGGTAGGGGCTTCTCGCGTGCGCGATTTATTTGAACAGGCGAAGAAAAACTCCCCCTGTATCGTTTTTATTGATGAGATCGATGCAGTTGGCCGCCAGCGGGGTGCCGGTCTTGGTGGGGGCCATGATGAACGCGAGCAGACCTTGAATCAGCTGTTGGTTGAGATGGATGGATTTGCTGGGAACGAAGGAATTATCATCATTGCCGCAACGAATCGCCCTGATATTTTGGATCCAGCGCTGCTCCGGCCAGGCCGTTTTGACCGCCAAGTTTCGGTCGATGTGCCGGATGTCAGGGGAAGAGCACAGATTCTAGGGGTTCATGTCAAAGGAAAGCCGATCTCTAATGATGTTGATCTTGATGTGCTAGCACGCCGAACGCCTGGTTTTACGGGTGCGGACTTGGCCAATCTTGTCAATGAAGCCGCACTTCTTTCCGCACGCCGCAGTGAGAAAGAGGTGGGGATGCTGGCCTTAGAAGATTCCATCGAAAGGGTGATTGCGGGACCGGAGAAGAAGAGTCGCGTAATCAGTTCCTACGAGAAGAAGCTCGTATCCTATCATGAAGCGGGACACGCCTTGGTTGGGGAGCTTTTGACCCATACCGATCCGCTGCATAAAGTATCGATCATCCCGCGGGGACGGGCAGGGGGCTATACCTTGCTGCTACCTAAAGAAGATCGCAACTATATGACCAAGTCTCAGTTGCTTGACCAGGTGACGATGCTGCTTGGTGGGCGGGTGGCGGAAGCCGTTATTTTAAATGAGATATCGACCGGGGCCTCGAACGACCTGGAGCGGGCTACGGGTTTGGTGCGCAAAATGATTACCGAACTTGGGATGTCTGAGGAGCTTGGCCCCTTAACCTTTGGGCATAAAGAAGAGCAGGTATTTCTCGGTCGGGATATCGCCCGTGACCGTAACTACAGTGAGGCGGTTGCTTATGCCATTGACAAAGAGGCCCGCCGCATCATTGATGACTGCTATCAAAAGGCGGAGAACCATATTCGGCAAAACATCGATAAACTTCATGCCATTGCCGAAGCGCTGATGGAAAAAGAAACCTTGCAAGCAAAGGAATTCGCTGATTTGATGGCAAAGTTTGATAAGCCGAGTGAGGGCGAGCCCATCGTTGCGGTAGAAGGCCGAATCTCGTCCCAAGTGGAGCAAGGATCTGCAGAACTCGGCTGGGATTACGAACGAGAGGCCAACAAGATTGAATGGAGGACGTTGTAGTGGAAAGAACATTCATCATGCTGAAGCCGGATGCTGTCCAGCGGGGGTTGATCGGGACAATTATTGCTCGCTTCGAAGGAAAAGGGTGCAAACTGGTAGGCATGAAACTAATGCAAGTGAATCGCGCTTTAGCTGAACAGCATTATTCCGAGCACCGAGGCAAATCCTTCTTCGAGCCCACGGTTGCCTACATCATGTCCTCTCCAGTCGTGGCGATGGTTTGGGAAGGAAAAAATGTGGTAGCCATCGCTCGTGAGTTGATGGGTTCAACGAATCCGGTTGCGGCCAATCCCGGCTCGATTCGTGGCAGCTACGGCATGGACATCAGCCGCAACGTAATTCACGGCTCTGACTCCGTGGCGAGTGCCGAGCGTGAGATAGGATTGTATTTTAGCCCAGAGGAGCTGCTCGCTTACAAAAAAGCGGGGGAAGATTGGTTAAGCGAATAGCCAGGGGAGATGGGTTGACGTTTGTTGGGGGTAATACATGTCGTGGTTTAGAGAACGAAAGGTTCTGATTTCCGTCGCTTCGGTTCTGGTGGGGTTTCTTTTTGTTGTGCTTCTGAAAGCTCAGGGTTTAGCCGGTAACCCAACCCATCAAGAAGTTGCCCTCCCAAACTTGATCCAAACCGAGCAAGAAAATCAACAATTGGCTGCCGATAATGATAAGATTCGCCAGGAGTTAGCGAAGTATACCCAGGGGACGAATGCGTCAGCTCTCGCGTTGCAGCAATTGCAGGATAGCCGCATGAACGCCGGGCTGATCTCCGTTATAGGTCCGGGGATCCGCGTTACCCTCGATGATGCCCAGCACAAAGGGACGAATGATGATCCTCAGAACTATGTGATTCACGAAGCCTACATCCGCCTCCTGATCAACATTCTCTGGAGTGGCGGGGCAGAGGCCATTGCGGTCAACGGACAACGCGTGCTGGGGACGACAGAGTTTTTCTGCAGCGGCCCCTATATTCAGATCAATGGGACACGGCAGGTGCCCTCTTATGTCATTGAGGCGATTGGGGACATCCGCAATCTGCAATCGGTTTTGCACTTTGCTTACACCTGGGATCAGTTGGGTGAGTTTCAAACGATGTATGGCATCACAAGGCAGCTTGAAGTCGTAAATATCCTGCATATCCCGGCAGGGACAGTGCGCAAAATACAATATGCTCAACCGGTGAAGGAGGGGGCCTAATGACACGTTGGAAAAGGGAATTGGCTCTTCCGGTAACCTTGGTGGCGATTGCCCTCGGATTTTTGATATCGATAGCGGTGCAGACGCAGAAAAACGTGTCTGCTGCCGAACAAATTAATGCCCAGCGTATGACCGCAGCAAAATCCGTTTTAACGAATATACAAGCGCAAAATGACCAGCTCAAACAGACGAACAAAGAACTCAGGGCCCGATTAGAGCAGGCCAGGAAACAGGGGGGTACCGATCCCAGCCTGCTTGCTGACTTAGCTCAGGCCGGGATTCTTGATGGAACTCGGAAGGTTGAAGGGCCAGGAGTACAGATCTTTATTGATGACCGGAAGCAGGATCATAAAACAGTTTTGCCGCTGACGCCCGACAATCTGCTCGAGATCGTCAACACCTTGCGTTTTGCGGGGGCTGAAGCTATCGGCATCAATCAACAGCGCATTGTGGCTTCTACGGCCATCGTCTATAGTGGAAGCTCCACGATCCTTGTCAATCAGGTGCCGATCACACGGGTAGAAGGGATTCCTTATCAGATCGATGTGATCGGGAATCAAGATACTTTAGTCGATTATTTTTCAAATCTGGAGGCGGATGCGCTTAAGAAGGCCGGGATCAATGTAAGCATCGTCCGCAAGGTCGTACAAATTCCCGCTTTTAAGGGGTCGAGAGTATTTCGCCTTGCGAAGCCGAATCCAAATGAATGAATAAAAGAAAGGCTCCCCATCATACTAAAGGGGAGCTGTTTTTTCACATGCTCTGAGATTTTCCCGATCGACCTCAGGGAAATAGGCAGGAAAATAGAATTCAATGGCGAATCAAGCAGTTATGTTTAAATCCAACAATTAAGTTAATTTTACTCCCCACTAGTTATAAGGGGAGCAGGATGGAAACGAAGGGAGAGGACAACCAATGGCTTATGATGCCACCCAAATGAAGGATTGGCAGATTGCTGAAGAAGCAGAAAAGACCATGCCAACTACTGAACAGCTTGTAGACATGCTTGGGCTGGAAAAGGATGAACTGATTCCCTATGGTAAAACTCCGAAAGTTGATTTTCTCAAGGTCATGGAGCGCCTCAAGGACAAACCCGATGGCAAATACATTGAGGTAACGGCGATTACACCGACCCCTCTTGGTGAAGGAAAGACGACCACCACGCTGGGGTTGATCGAAGGTTTGGCGAAGCGGGGCAGGAGTGTCGGTGGTGCGATTCGCCAGCCTTCCGGTGGGCCGACTATGAATATTAAGGGAACGGCAGCGGGTGGTGGAAACGCCCTTCTGATTCCTATGACTGAATTCTCGCTGGGTTTGACCGGGGACATCAATGATATTATGAATGCCCATAACCTGGCTATGGTGGCCTTGAACGCTCGGATGCAGCATGAGGCCAATTATACTGATGAAGAGTTGGCAAAACGCAATTTGCGTCGGCTCGATGTCGACCCGAAGAATGTGGAAATGGGTTGGATCATCGACTTTGCAGCTCAGGGTTTGCGCAATATCCTGATTGGCTTAGGCGGCAAAAAAGATGGCTTCGTAATGCAGTCGAAATTCGGGATCGCAGTCGGCTCAGAACTCATGGCTATTTTGGCTATCGCCAAGGATCTGCCTGATTTGAGGGAACGGATTGGCAAAGTCATCGTGGCTTATGATAAGACCGGTAAGCCAATTACAACCAAAGACTTAGAAGTAGATGGAGCCATGGCCGCCTGGATGCGAAACACGATTAATCCGACCATCTGCTACACCGCAGAAGGCCAGCCGGTCTTTGTCCATGCCGGGCCGTTTGCAAACATTGCGATTGGACAGTCTTCTATCATTGCTGACAGAGTCGGACTTAAAGTGTTTGACTACCATGTTACTGAGAGCGGCTTTGCGGCTGATATTGGCTTCGAGAAGTTCTGGAACGTTAAAGCTCGGCTTAGCGGTTTGAAGCCGGATGTTTCCGTATTGGTCGCTACCATTCGGGCACTGAAAATGCATGGGGGCGGACCGGCTGTGGTTCCAGGCCGTCCGCTGCCGCAAGAGTACACAGAGGAGAACCTGGAATTGGTGGAAAAGGGCTGTGCTAATCTGCTCCATCATCTGAGCATTATCAAAAAGTCCGGAATTAAGCCCGTTGTTTGTATTAACAGCTTCTATTCGGATACCGATGCTGAGATTAAGCTGGTCAAGAAGATTGTGGAAGCAGCAGGGGGGCGTTGTGCCTTATCCCAGCACTGGCTCAAAGGGGGAGACGGGGCCCTGGAGCTTGCCGATGCTGTTATTGCAGCGTGTGAAGAGCCGAACGAATTTAAACCGCTTTACCCGCTGGAAATGCCTTTGCGGCAGCGCGTAGACTTAATTGCCCGCGAAGTATATGGTGCCGACGGCGTTGACTGGTCGCCGGAAGCGGAAGCGAAAGCGAAACGTTTTGAAGCGGATCCTGCTTACGCCGATTTCGCGACGATGATGGTGAAAACCCATCTCAGCCTGTCGCATGATCCGGCGCTCAAAGGGGTTCCCAAGGGTTGGAGGCTTCCAATTCGGGATGTCCTGGTCTACGGTGGAGCTAAGTTCCTCTGCCCGATGGCTGGCACGATTACCCTCATGCCGGGAACAAGTTCGGATCCGGCTTATCGGCGGATTGATATTGATGTCGAGACGGGGAAAGTCAAAGGGTTATTCTAAAACGCGAGGGGATGAACGGTGGAAGGGCCAAAGGCCCTTCCACCGTTTGCGTTAGAGTGTAATGGAATCTGGCGTAGTTGCCCGGTACGCTGCCATTGAGGGTTGACATTATAAGCAGAATATGAAAGTATGTTGTTGTGAAGTATACTATCACCTAAAGAGTACTACTTTCAAATACGTAAATACTACAGAAAGGTATTTATTGTACTCAACTAGGTGACGACGTTGAAAAAAATGGAGGTAGGAAGAATGGGAAATCGCATTGTAATTGGGGCTTTCGCTCCGGATTTCACCCTGAAGGATAACCGTGGCAATATGGTCAATTTGGCAGAATATCGGGGCAAAAAAGTCCTGCTTTCTTGGCATCCATTAGCCTGGACGGGCGTTTGTGCTGAACAAATGAAAGCATTAGAGAATCATTATGCTCGTTTTGAAGAACTGGGTACGATTCCCTTGGGGCTGAGTGTGGATACTTATCCTTCAAAAAACGCCTGGGCCAAAGAACTCGGGATTGCCAACGTTAAACTACCCTCGGATTTTTGGCCACATGGGGAGGTTGCCAAAGCCTATGGACTGTTCCTTGAGAACGAGGGATTTTCTGAACGAGCCAATGTGATTGTCGATGAGAATGGGAAGATTATCTGGGTAAAGGTTTATGGAATTCATGATCTCCCAGACATTGAAGAAGTCATTAGGGTCTTAGAAAAATTGAGGTGAGACAAGAGGGAGACAAGAGGGACGGTTCTCGTTGTCGCAAGACCAGACCAGACAGAGGGATGGTTCTCGTTTTCTTAACCAAAATATCAGACGGGAAGAACCGTCCCCTTTGTCGCACCCTTTGTCGCACGGCTTCGGCGATACTCTATCTGATTTTTTGGGGGTTTTATGGAGCGATTAAACCGGATGATCAGGGGCCGGGCTTATCAGGCGTATTTGGCACGTACCCAAGCGGAGGAGCAGGAGCGGATTTACTGCAAGCATGGGATGGATCACTTGCTGGGTGTGGCGCGGATTGCTTACGCTTATTTGCTGGAAAGGGAAGAGGGTTCCTCGAAAACGCAGTTTAAGGAATTGGTGTATGCAGCGGCACTTTTGCATGATCTGGGGCGCTGGGTGGAATACAAAACGGGAGAGGATCATGCCCAGGCTAGTGCCAGGCTGGCCAAGCCGTTGCTCATAGAGGCAGGGTTTCAGGTGGATGAAGTGGAGGCGATTCTGGACGCTATTAGGGAGCATCGGCAAGAAACCGAGCATACGAGCGTGTTAGCAAGGGCTTTAGCCTTAGCAGACGATTGGGCGAGGGATTGCTGGAACTGTTCAGCACAAGGGACGTGCCATAAATTCCGTCCAGAGATGCTTAATATAACCTATTAGGGTTCAGGACAGGGGAGGTTGCCATGAGCGATTATGGTTTGCGTTGGATTACGCTGGCTAATAGCGATGAGGTCAAGCGGGCCTTGGGTCAAATTGGTTCTGATCCAGGTGGGATTGCCTTAATGGCGGGGAAACCATTGGGGAGGGCTATAAAGCTAGAAGAGGTTCCGCTTAGGGTTGCACATATCCTCAAACAAGAGATGCTGGCAGCGGGAGGAGATGCTGCGGTTCATCGCAATGTCATCATCAACGCGATAGAACATACCGATGTTTTACTCATGGGCACACAGCGGCAATTGGGACATTTGGCACAGAAACTCCAGACGCAACCGTTTGGACTGAAGGATGTCGGACATTCCCTGAAAGATCTTTTGGCGAGGCTAGAGCCTCCGCGCAAGCGCATCTTAAATTGTCGAGGCAAAGAATTAGTATTAGGGGAACGCACCTTGATTATGGGGATATTAAACATCACTCCGGATTCATTTTCTGACGGTGGCAAGTTTTACTCGGAAAAAGAGGCACTGAATCATGCTTACCGTTTAATTGGGGAAGGCGCGGATGTTCTCGATATTGGCGGCGAGTCTACGCGCCCAGGGCATAAAGTGGTGAGCGCGGAAGAGGAATGGGCCAGACTGGAACCCGTTTTGCGCGTGTTGGTGAGGGAGGTTCCGGTTCCCATTTCGGTAGATACCTATAAGGCGGAGATTGCTGCTCAGGCTTTAGAGGCCGGAGCCCATATCATCAACGATATCTGGGGTCTGCAGAAGGATCCGGATATGGCGCGTGTGGTCGGGGAATACAGGGCCCCGGTGGTTGTCATGCATAACCAGGAAGGAACATCCTACCACCATTTGCTGGGGGATATCCTTTCATTTTTGCGCCGGAGCATTCTGTTAGCCGAAGAGCACGGCTTAGCAGGGGATCAAATCATTCTGGATCCCGGCATCGGGTTCGGTAAGACGACAGAGCAAAATCTGGAAGTCATGGCTCGCTTGGCGGAGTTTAAAGGTTTGGGTCATCCGATTCTTCTTGGGACATCACGTAAATCCATGATTGGCAACACGCTGAACCTGCCGGTGGATGAACGTTTAGAAGGAACCCTCGCGACCAGCGTGATGGGAGTGGAGGCTGCTGTGGATATTATACGGGTTCATGATGTTGAGTCTAATAAGCGAGCGATTATGATGGCTGATGCGATTTATCGCGGCCAAAGGGGGATGAGTTATGGTGGAGCATGACATCATCCACCTGCGCGGATTGGAGTTTTACGCCTATCATGGAGTTTTGCCCGAAGAACAGCGGCTTGGGCAGAAATTCATAGTGGATGTTGATCTCTATTATGATTTGAAGTCTGCAGGAATCTCGGATGAAGTAGGGGATACCCTCAATTATGCCGAGGTGTATGCTGAGATTAAGGGAGTCGTTGAGAGTGGCCCTTACCGCTTGCTGGAGCATCTTGCCGAACAGATAGCCGAGACGCTTTTGCCAACGTTTCCCTGTGACGAAGTTCGGGTGGAGGTTCATAAGCCGCAGGCACCCGTTCCCGGGTTGTTCCGGGACATTTCTGTTGAGATACGGCGGGGCCGAGAAAGATGAATGCCTATGTAAGCCTTGGGAGTAATATGGGGGATCGGGGTTACTACCTACATCAAGCCTTGGATCGCTTGCGAGACGCAGGTGTGGCCCTGAGTGGGGTTTCTAGTGTTTATGTGACTGAGCCTTGGGGGGGAGTGGAGCAGGAGGAGTTCTGGAACATGGCGGCTTGGATTGAAACATCCCTAGAGCCTTTGGAGCTTCTTCATCTTTGCCAAGGCATTGAACAGGAACTCGGGAGAAAGCGGCTCGTACGCTGGGGCCCACGAACCATTGACATTGATATTCTTCTCTGTGATAATGTAACTATCCAGACTCCAGAGCTTAGCATACCTCACCCTCACTTAGAGGAGAGGGCGTTTGTCTTGGCTCCTTTGCGTGAAATCGCACCCTCCCTTATTCTGCCTTCAGGCCGTTCCATCCAGGAGGTAGCGGGAGAAGGGAAAGTTTGGCCGTTGTTTTAACAAACAGCATCGTGTCTGCGAGTTGTATTGTTAGGCGGTTGGGTTTACTCGGTTGGGTAAAATTTAATAAGGGAAAACCTTTAGATGCCGCTTGGATCGGAAATGACCGAGACGGTGAAGGATGGATGTTTTTGCACCTTCACGTTGTGAAGGTGTTGTTTTTATTTGTATCGGGGGGTGATTACGTGAAATTTGCCATTATCGGGACGGGAGTCGTCGGGACGGCCCTAGCAGTTAGCTTAGAGCGGGCGGGCCATTCTTGCGTGGGAGTCAACACCCGAAGCGGAGTCTCTTATCAGAGTTTTAGCCGCTACCTCGATGTGCCCCATCTCTCTCTGGGAGAGCTGATTCCGCAGGCAGATCTGCTGTTCATCACAACGCACGATGGGGAGATTCGCTCGGTTGCTGAGCACCTGGCGGCCCAAACACTCCAGCGTGATGGCCAAGTTTGGATTCATTGCTCAGGAGCGCATCCTTCGGGTATCTTGCGCGTGGAAGGGGTTCCGATCAGTTGTCTGTCGATACACCCTTTGCAGTCATTTGCCGATGTGGATAGGGCTGTGGAGCTTCTGGGGAAATCTCACTTCTCGGTAGAGGGAGATAGGCCGGAATTGGGAATGGCTTTGGTCAAGGACTTAGGGGGGATACCGCATTGGATTCCTACCGCCAATAAGGTGTTGTATCATGCTGGGGCCGTGATGGCTTCCAATTATGTGGTGGTGTTGGCTTCTCTAGCTACAAAGTTTTTTGAACTGGCAGGGTTTGAGCGCACTCAGGCGCTGGATGCCTTATTGCCCCTCATGGAAGGAGCGTTAAAGAACCTCAGCCAGTTGGGGCTGCCCCAGGCCTTGACTGGCCCATTGGCACGAGGGGATGTGGACGTTGTCCGCAGTCACCTTGAACAGATGCCTGCGTCTTTGGCCTGCGCATATTCCGCCTTAGCCCCAGAGGCACTGAACCTTGCCATACAAAAGTGGGCGGAAAATGGCAAGGAATATCCGGCCGGCATTTATGCGGATATGAGTCTTTTATTTGGTCGAGGGAGTGAGTCGAATCCAGAACCAGAAGCGGGTAAAGCGATGCCAAAGCCTGAACAGGTCGCGTGAGATGACGTTTACAATAAAAATAAACACGAAGAGAGGTATAAAAAATGCTGAGTACAGAGAAGATCGCAGAGGTTCGTCAGATCATTCAAAAGGCTAGAGAGAAGGGCAGACAGATAGCCCTAGTACCGACCATGGGGTATCTCCATGAAGGACATGTAGCTTTGGTTGCAGAAGCCAAAAAGGCAGAGGCTATGGTTGTGATGAGTATTTTTGTCAATCCATTGCAATTTGGTCCGAATGAGGACTACGAGCGTTATCCACGCGATTTGGAGCGGGATGCTCGTATGGCTGAAGCAGCGGGGGTGGACCTGTTATTTCATCCGGAGGCGAAAGCCATGTACCCAGAGGCGATGTTGGCTACTGTCCAGGTAGGAGTCATGGAAAATGTGCTATGTGGTGGGTCACGACCAGGGCACTTTCGGGGGGTGGCCACGGTTGTCAGTAAACTGTTTCATATCGTACAACCCGATCTTGCTTTTTTCGGGCTCAAGGATTATCAGCAGTATCGGATCTTAAAGAAGATGGTAATGGATCTGAATTTTCCCATCGAGGTGATCGGGGTTCCCACGGTGCGAGAGGCGGACGGTTTAGCGAAGAGTTCTCGCAATGTCTATCTCTCTCCAAAGGAGCGGGCGGAAGCAGTGGTGCTGTATCAGAGCCTTGGCGAAGCGGCAGCCGCGATCCGGGATGGACAAAAGGATCCGAGAAAAATCGAAAAATTAATCAGGAGCCGCTTTGACGAGACGAGCGGGAGGCTGGATTATGTTGAAGTCAGGGCAGCCTCCGATTTGACAAACGTGGAGTGGATCGACCGTAGCGTGGTGATTGCCGTGGCAGTTTATTTTTCTTCGACACGCTTAATTGACAACCTGGTGGTTCAAGCTTAAAATTGACCTAAATCAAAGAGAGTAGATATTTAGCCAATTTTTGATTATTTTATAAAATATCGTGGATTGAACCGGAGATAAACATAGTTTGGAGGATGGAGAATTGAACGGAGGCATCTTGGAAAGCGAAATCCGAACACTCAAAAAAGAAAGAAACGCGATCATTTTAGCTCATTATTATCAACGTCCGGAAATTCAGGATATCGCGGATTTTGTGGGAGATTCTCTCCAGCTAAGTCAGAAGGCAGCGAGTACGGACGCTGAGGTCATTGTCTTTTGCGGAGTTGATTTTATGGCGGAAAGTGCAGCCATCCTTTCGCCAGATAAAACGGTAATTCTGCCCGAACTGAAAGCAGGCTGTCCTATGGCCCGAATGGTGGATGCAGAGTCTTTGCGGCAATGGAAGGCTGAACAGCCAGGGGCGAAAGTGGTTTGCTATGTCAATTCTTCGGCAGAGGTAAAGGCTGAGAGCGATATTTGCTGTACTTCCTCCAACGCGAAGGAAGTGGTTGAATCCCTGGCAGGTGCGGATATTCTTTTTGTTCCGGATCAGAATTTGGGGCGTTTCGTTTCAGAAAAGCTGGGACGTTCCTTTGATTTATGGCCTGGCTATTGCAAGACCCATGATCGTCTGCGGGTAGAGGATATCCAGGTTGCCCGGGGATTGCATCCCAAAGCCGAAATTCTTGTGCACCCCGAGTGCAGGGAAGAAGTGTGGCGCTTAGCCGATTATGTGGGCTCAACAGCCGGAATCATTCGTTTTGCTCAAGCTTCGACAAATGAGGAATTTATTATCGGCACCGAATCAGGCATTTTGCATGAGCTAAAGAAAACCTGTCCGGGCAAAATATTCTATTTGGCATCCGATAAGCTGGTTTGCCCGAACATGAAGGCGACGACCCTTGAGAAAGTGCGGGATGCGCTACGGGATATGTCGTCTCGGATTTCTGTCCCTGAAGGGATTCGGGTCAGGGCCAAACAGGCCCTCGATCGCATGCTTGTTCTCAAGTGAACTCCCAGGGAGTCTTGCACGGGGATAAAGGCAATGGGTTGAGGACAGGGGAGAAGGTTAAGACGTCCAAGAAAGGGCAGGGATGGTGAACGTGGCGGAGATTTCTCAGGCAGACGTGCTGGTTCTTGGGAGTGGGATAGCGGGTTTATATACGGCGATTCAAGCCAGCAGAGAACAAGCCAAGGTCGTGGTGTTAACCAAAAAGACTATTTCGGAAAGCAACACAGGACACGCGCAAGGCGGAATTGCGGTCGCCCTGGACGAGGAGGATTCGCCAGCCCTTCATTATGAAGATACATTATATGCGGGTGCAGGACTGTGTAATTCCGAGGCCGTGCGGATCCTGGTGGAAGAAGGGCCAAAACGAGTTGAAGAATTGATGGCGTTGGGGGCTGTATTTGACCATCAAGGAGCGAACCTTGCTTTTACGCGAGAAGGGGCGCACAGCCGACCCCGGGTTCTTCATGCCCAAGGGGATGCAACCGGAGGGGAGATTGAGAGAGCCTTAGTCCAGGAGGCCGGAAGAACCCCCAGGCTAGAGGTGAGGGAAGCGCGCTTTTTGCTTGATCTCTTGCGGGATGAGGAAGGGACCGTGCGGGGAGCGCTGGTATTTGACCCGCTGGCCATCAAGCTTGAGGTTTATTTAGCCAAAGCCGTTGTCATGGCAACAGGAGGACTGGGACAAGTGTTCGGTTATACGACGAACCCGGATGTAGCTACCGGAGACGGGATGGCTGCAGCCTTTCGGGTCGGGGCGGAATTAATGGACATGGAGTTTATGCAATTCCATCCTACAGCCCTGCTCTTGCCGGAAGCCCCCCGCTTTCTCCTCTCAGAAGCGGTCAGAGGTGAGGGTGCTCATCTGCTTAATGCCCACGGGGAGCGCTTTATGAAGGGGATTCCGGGAGAGGAACTGGCACCGCGTGATGTGGTGGCTCGCGCGATTTGGTCTGAGATGGCCTCTGGCCCGGTTTATCTGGATTTTAGACCTATCGGGAGCAACAAAGTCGCAGAACGCTTTCCGAAAATACGCGAAACATGTCTGCATTTTGGCATTGACGTTCTGAAAGATCCTGTTCCGGTCGCACCGGCTGCCCACTATGCGATGGGTGGAATCCGGACGAATTGCGACGGCCAGACCAATATTCCGCATCTTTATGCCTGCGGGGAATGTGCCTGCAACGGGGTGCATGGCGCGAACCGCCTAGCGAGCAATTCCCTGCTGGATGGCCTCGTGTTCGGGGCTCGGATTGTCGCCCACATGCAGAAAGAAAAGGATGGCGTGCAGGCATCCTTCAAAGACATAGAACCCTATACGGCAGATGGTGGGCGGATTCAGCGGCCCCAGGGGAAGGTAGCCCGCGTCGCTCTTCAGCATCTCATGTGGAAGAATGTGGGCATATTACGTGAGGACAAAGGTTTGCGGGAAGCGGTTTCCGAGCTTCAGCTTTGGGGAGATACCTATGAGCCCCAGATGCAGGTTTCCGATTTGGAACTGGCCAATATGTTACTCGTAGGATCGCTCATGGCGAAATCAGCGTTAAGCCGCAAGGAAAGCAGGGGCAGCCATTTCCGCCTTGATTTCTCTGAGCGCAAGGATCCCCGGTGGCAAGTACATTCCGTGATTGACAAGGAGGAAGATCGTGTTCGCTACATTCCAGTTGAATGAGATCATCGACAAGGCACTGTCAGAGGACCTGGGTACTGGGGATTTAAGTTCGGCCATCCTGCCCGAATCTCTGCAAGGGTATGCGCAAATCTATGCCAAGGATTCGGGTGTCGTAGCGGGGCTTCCCATGGTAACCCAGGTCTTTAAACGGGTTGATCCCAATCTTGTGATTCAACTTTTAGCGGCGGAAGGAGAGCTGGTGCGGCCAGGGAATGTCGTGCTCGAAGTGGAGGGCTCCTTGCGGGGTGTGCTCCAGGCTGAACGGACAGCCTTAAATTTTTTACAGCATTTGTCTGGTATTGCCACTGCAACCCGGAAAGCGGTAGAACAATTAAGTGGATTGAACGTACAGGTTACTGATACGCGCAAGACCCTGCCGGGACTGCGCATGCTGCAAAAATATGCGGTTCAACTCGGTGGGGGAAAGAACCACCGCTATGGGCTTTATGATGCGGTGATGCTGAAGGACAACCATATCGCTGCCTTGGGTGGGATTCGCCAGGCGGTGGCTGAGGCCCGGGCCAAAGTGGGCCACATGGTTAAGATAGAAGTGGAATGTGAGAATTTGGTACAGGTCGAAGAAGCGTTGGTTAGCGGTGTGGATGTGATCATGCTCGATAATATGTCGTTAGAGGACATGCAGGCTGCTGTACGTCGGGTGAATCACCAGGCCTTGCTTGAAGCCTCCGGAGGGATTCGAGAAGAGAATTTACGCCAGGTGGCAGAGACGGGGGTTGATCTGATCTCCATCGGAGCGTTGACCCATTCCGTCAAGGTCTTAGACTTCAGTTTGGATGTTGGGAAGATGAAGCCTTCGGCCACTGCGCGCTGGGAGAAAGAAGGCTATATGGACGATGGGGCGTAAAGCGATCCTCGACCTCTTGGCAGAAAGGCCGGGAGAGTTCGTCTCGGGTGAAATGATGAGCCAACACCTGAATCTAACCCGGGCAGCCGTATGGAAACAGATTCAGGCCCTTAGAGCATTGGGGTTTGAGGTTGATAGTCAAACGAAAAGCGGGTATCGGCTGGTAAAGTTACCTCTCGCTCTGGATGAGTGGATACTCGAGCGCGAGTTGAGGACAAACGCTTTGGGCAGGGAACTGCATCTTTTTGATACGCTTCCTTCCACAAATGATTGGGTGAAGGATGCAGCCCGAAATGGTGGTGTGCACGGTTTAGTGGCAATCGCCAAAGAGCAGGGAGAAGGGCGTGGCCGGCAAAAACGATGTTGGGTGTCCCCTCGAGGAGGGCTCTGGTTTTCCGTCTTGTTAAAGCCCCAGCTCAGCTTGGCCGATGCCGCCAAGCTGACGCTCGTCGCCAGCATTTCCGTAGCCGACGGCATCGAAGCGGCCACAGGGATTTCGCTGGGTATCAAGTGGCCTAATGATTTACTCTTTGAAGGGCGAAAAGTGGTGGGGATTCTGGGTGAGGTAGCTGGTGAATGGAATACGGTACAATCCATTGTTTTAGGGATTGGAATTAACGCCAACCTCAGTCGACAACAGATCGGGGATGATATCGCGGCAGATACCCTGCAGGCTATTTTGGGGCGGCCCATGAATCTAAATACGCTGACCGCTCGTATCTTAGAGCATTTGGAAGTGGATGTTGAGGTTCTGGAGAGACAAGGATTTTCCTCATTGCGCCAACGTTGGTTACACAGAGCGGTTGGTATTGGCACGCAGGCGCAGATTAATCAAGGGAGCGAGGTATTCACAGGTACTTTTCAGGGTATTAGTGAGGACGGAGAACTCATCTTAGCGGTTGAGGGAGGTGAAAAGGTTTTTGCAGCAGGGGAAGTCAGCGTCCGCTCCGAACACGGAACCTATTTTCAGTAAGCTTTCTAGGAATTTTGAGCCTTAGGAAGGGATTTCCTTGCAAGAATCCCTGGACTATTGTAAACTCATGTCAATGGTTTAAGTTTACAATAGAGAGGGGTTTATTTCATGAAGTTAAGACAAATCGTATTGACTGCGGCCCTAACGGCCCTGACGGCTTTGGCTGGAATGCTCTCGCATGGTGTTTTTCAGGCGCTGGTTCCATTTAGTCTGTTGCCTATCATGGTTTATCTTTCCGGAATTATCCTGGGCGGAGCCTATGGGGCGTTAGCAATGTTAACCTATGTCCTTTTAGGGTTGTTTGGGCTACCGATTTTTGCTTCCGCTCCTTTTGCCGGCTTTGGGTATATTTTAAAACCAACCTTCGGCTATCTCCTGGGGTACATCGGTGCAGCGTTTGTCGTGGGCAAGCTTTACCGTCCGGGCAGTCTGATTCGCGCGGCATTAGGGGTTTTGGCAGGAATGGTGGTTCTTTACTTTTTCGGGTTGAGCTATTTATACGCAATTTTCCGCTGGGTGCTACACCGACATTTGGATGTTAAACAAGTTATGGAGATGGGCTTTTTACCCTTCATTTTGGGGGATTTGCTTAAGGGAGGGATAGCAGTCTGGGTTGGCAATCAAGTCGTACTGAGGCGTAAGGAGAGTCAAACATGATTTTAGTTTTCGATGTCGGAAATACCAATATTGTGTTAGGTGTTTATGATAGACGGGAACTCACCCATCATTGGCGGGTTTCTACAGATAAGTCCAGAACAGTTGATGAGCATGCAGTGGTCATCAAGAATCTCTTCGATTTTAGCGGTTTGGCATTCGCCGAGATCAATGATGTGATGATTTCTTCCGTTGTTCCTCCAATCATGCCGACGCTTGAAGCACTCTCGCGGAAGTATTTTGGAGTTGAAGCTCTGGTCGTTGGCCCTGGCGTAAAGACCGGGATGCCTATCGTTTATGATAATCCCAGAGAGGTTGGTGCGGATCGGATTGTCAATGCGGTAGCGGCCTATGCCAAATACGGCGGGCCTCTGGTCATCGTCGATTTTGGAACAGCTACGACGTTTTGCGCGATCTCGGCTAAAGGAGAATACTTAGGGGGGGCGATTTCGCCTGGAATCGGGATTTCGACTGAGGCCTTGTTCCAGCGCGCTTCCAAACTACCGCGGATAGAGATCGTCAAACCCAAATCCGTCATCGCCAAAAACACCGTCGCAGGGATGCAGTCGGGGATTTACTATGGCTACACAGGATTGGTCGACGGCATTGTGACGCGAATGAAAGACGAGCTTGGCGAAGGAGTGACGGTGATTGCAACGGGTGGGCTTGCCGATCTTATTTCGGAAGCCTCGAGCACCATCGATATCGTAAATCCGTTTTTGACCTTGGAAGGGTTAATCATAATCTATGAAAGAAATACGAAGGATAAGGGGCAAGCCTAGCATCACGGGCTTAAACCCCTTCAAGTATTGAAGAAGTTTGAGATAGTGGCTAGGAGCGATCATGCAGCTAGGGAAGTTTTCTTTTGACAAACCGGTTTTCCTGGCCCCGATGGCCGGTGTGACCGACAAGGCGTTTCGTGAAGTCGTGCGGGCCGTGGGCGGCCATTATGTCTGGACGGAAATGATCAGTGACAAGGCCTTGGCTTATCACAATCCACGTACCCTGAATATGCTAAATCTAGAGGGAGAAGCCGGACCACACGTCGTCCAATTATTTGGCTCCGATCCGGATCATATGGCCCGAGCGGCTAAGATCGCTGAGCATTTGGGCGCAGATATCATCGATCTTAATATGGGCTGCCCAACCCCCAAAATCGTGAAAAATGGGGAAGGCGCAGCTCTTTTGCGTGATCTTCCCCGTGCCCAGGCGATTGCGAAGGAGGTCGTTAAGGCTGTCCACCTTCCGGTTAGCGTAAAGATGCGCCTGGGATGGGATGAAGGAGAGATGGTTGCCCTTGAACTCGGGGAACGTTTGGAAGGAGTAGGCGTACAGATGCTTACCCTGCATGCGCGTACGCGCGAGCAGTTTTATTCTGGTCTAGCAAACTGGGATTGGACGAAAAGACTAAAAGATAAAGTAAAAATCCCAGTTATCGGCAACGGGGATATCTGTGATCCTGAGGAAGCGAAGCTTCGACAGGAAGCAAGCGGGTGTGATGGGCTGATGATTGGTCGTGGCGCTTTAGGCAATCCTTGGCTTCTGCCGAGGGTTGAGCATTATCTTAGAACGGGTCAGCTTTTGCCAGAGCCGAGTATTATAGAAAAAATTAGGATCGCTTCCCTTCACTTTAACCTCTTGCTTCGATATAAGGGAGACCGCATTGGGCTCAATGAAATGCGCAAGCATGGGGCCTGGTATGTTAAAGGGTTGAAGCATGCAGTCCAGATGCGAGATGCGATCATGAATGCAAAATCGGCACCAGACATGCAGGAAATCTTAAAGCGGATTGTGGAGATTTAAAGCATAGTTTTGTGCAGGTTAGGCAGAATAGAAAGCGCACCCCCTTCGCGGGGAAGTAAGGTATCCTTGACAATATTTTGCAGGATCCTTATAATAACGATCAATGCATAGACGGCTCTATCGGCAAAGCGAACTTTGCGATGTGAATCCAGGCTCTCCTACAAAAGATTGTACTAGGGAGGGCAAACAGAGCATACTGCGTAGGACGAGAAAAGGGAGCGAGATGAAATGCCGGAAAAAGAAGTTATTCTGACGGTGGAAGGACTCAAAAAACTGGAGGATGAGCTTGAACTCTTAAAAACACAAAAACGACGTGAGGTAGCCGAACGGATTAAGCAGGCCATCGAGTTTGGGGATATCAGCGAAAACTCGGAATATGAAGATGCTAAGAATGAGCAGGCATTTATCGAAGGCCGGATCATTACTCTGGAAAAAATGCTGCGTAATGCCAGAGTCATTGACGAACATGATGGTACGGATTCTGTTGGTTTAGGGAATACTGTGTTATTGAAGGATTTGGACCTTGGCGACGAGGAGGAGTATACTATTGTCGGATCGGCCGAAGCGGATCCGGGTACAAATAAAATCTCCAATGAGTCTCCGGTCGGTAAAGCGGTGCTGGGGCAAACTCAAGGAACGGTGGTCGAGGTAACTGTTCCTGCAGGTGCTTTGCGCTACCAAATCCTGAATATCCGGTAAAAGCTAAAGCCATATTCCGGCGGGTCGAATGGCCCGCTGGAATCATGTTGCCATCTGGTTCCTGGATGTCTTGTATGGAGGTTATTTTTATGGACAGTCAAAGTGAATTATGGCGGGTGCGGTTGGACAAGCTGGATCTGTTTCGCTCCAAAGGGGTTGAGCCCTATGCGGATCGCTATGCTCGCACCCATATGGCACAGGATATTATTGAAAACTTTAGGGAGCTTGAAGGGCAAGGGGTAAAGGTTGCCGGACGGATCATGTCCAAAAGAGACCAGGGCAAAGTCATTTTTGTCCACATTCAGGATTTTAGCGGACGAATTCAAATTTATATTCGCCGGGATGATGTGGGGTCTGAGCGTTTTGATCTCATCAGCAAATTGGACGTGGGTGACTTTGTTGGCGTCGACGGGAGTGTATTTCGCACCAAGCGCGGGGAAATTTCTGTGCATGCCAGGCAGGTTGACATCCTCTCCAAAGCGATGCGCCCTCTTCCGGAGAAGTTCCACGGGCTGACTAATGTCGAGATGCGTTATCGCCAACGTTATGTCGACTTAATCGTTAATCCGGATGTCCGGAGTGTCTTTGTTACGAGGAGTAAGATTATTCAGGCGATGCGAGAATTTCTGGAAAACAAGGGATTCCTCGAGGTGGAGACGCCGACGTTGCACACTGTCGCAGGCGGAGCAGCGGCTCGTCCATTTATGACGCATCACAACACTCTGGACATGGACTTATATTTGCGTATTGCACTAGAACTCTATCTTAAGCGCTTAATTGTCGGCGGTTTCGAGAAAGTTTATGAAATTGGCCGGAATTTTCGCAATGAAGGGATCTCGATTAAACATAATCCTGAGTTTACGATGATGGAGCTTTATCAA
This sequence comes from Bacillota bacterium, assembly GCA_021811425.1. GTDB lineage: Bacteria > Bacillota > Desulfitobacteriia > Desulfitobacteriales > Desulfitobacteriaceae > JAJZPA01. Next base: position 43,059 of record JAJZPA010000006.1, read on the forward strand.
GCCTATGCGAATTTTGAGGACATCATGGAACTTACGGAAAACATGATTGCGTACATTGTGGAAAAAGTTCACGGAACACTCGACATCTCCTATCAAGGGAAGATACTTCACTTCGCTACTCCTTGGCGACGGCTACAGATGCTGGACGGAATCCATGAGTATTCTGGGATAAATTTCCAAAACATCAAAGATGATGCAGAGGCTAAGAGCGTCGCCCGCGTTAAAGGGATTGATGCCGGAGAAAATGCGACTCGCGGCCAGATTATCAATGATTTTTTTGAAGCATTTGTAGAACCCAAACTGATTCAACCCACCTTTGTGATTGGTCATCCTGTCGAGATATCCCCTTTAGCCAAGAGGAATGCCCAAAACCCGGATTATGCAGACCGCTTTGAGGCATTTGCCTACGGACGGGAGTTAGGAAACGCTTTCTCAGAACTCAATGATCCGATTGACCAAAGAAAGCGTTTTGAATCCCAAATGGCTGAACGGGAAAAAGGGGATGACGAAGCCCACATGATGGATGAAGATTTCCTGCAAGCTTTAGAATACGGCCTTCCCCCAACGGGCGGTCTGGGGATAGGAATCGATCGTCTGGTCATGCTCCTGACAGACTCCGCATCCATTCGGGATGTCATCCTTTTTCCGACCATGCGTCCTCGAGACGAACAAGCTTCGGAGTGAACTCGTTCAGCTAAAGCTGAACATCGAGACTTCGGTGGGGGAGTCTACCTCCGTCGCCGCTAAGTGTTTCTATTGCGAAAGGCGGCTCGGCGATACTCTCCACTGGAGACTATCGTCACCGAAGCAGAGAACAGAATTCCCACTCCCACTT
>JAJZPA010000139.1 GCA_021811425.1 Bacillota bacterium
AAAGAAGATGAGTGTGATTCATTACTCTGAACAGGCCTTGGAGCGGGATCGGGAGAAGATCGCCCTGCTTGCACGCCGGGAGGGGTTGGAAGCACACGCCCGGGCGGTGGAAGCACGCAGGATAAAAAGTTAATTCCGAACGCGCAAGTCTCAGGGCGAATCGAAACAAATGGGGCTTTCTGATAAAGTTTGTTCCGTAAGATCCACTTGTAGAAGCGGGTCTTACGGAAGAGAATGAATCTGAGGGGAGGGTTTGGCTGGCCTGTATCAGTACGTGGAAGCGACTGGGAACAAAAGCGGCCGGCGTAAGCGATGAATATTACGGAAAGAGTTGATCAATTAGTACGCCCAGACATTATGACGTTAAAGCCCTATGTGAGCAAAATCTATCCCAATGTCGTAAAACTTGATGCAAATGAAAATCCGTTCGCTTGGCCGACAGGGATGAAAGAGGAGCTTTTCGGCTGCAGCGGTGAGGGCGGCCAGGGTTTCGAATTTAACCGTTATCCGGATGGGGAAGCCAAGGCTTTAAAACAGGCATTGTCCCAATACACCGAAACAGCAGAGGATAACCTTCTTACCGGAAACGGTTCCGATGAACTCATTCAGTTGCTTCTTTCTGTGTTTGGTGGTTCTAAGCGAACTCTGCTGATTCACCCACCCACGTTTGTCATGTATGAAGCCGCTGCCCGAGTGACAGGGACACAGGTTGAGAACGTACCACTTCTGGGCGGGGTGAACCTGGATGTCGAAGGAATGCTGCAAGCGGCATCGAACCCTGCTGTTAGTGTGATCATTCTCTGCAGCCCGAATAACCCCACAGGGTCGCTCTTTGCGCAGGAGGATATTCTCCGGATTGTCCGGGAATCCGGAAAAATCGTAGTGGTCGATGAGGCGTATGCCGAGTTCTCGGAAGCGAGTGTAAAGCGTGAGATCAACCGCTATCCCAATCTTTTGGTGATGCGGACCTTTTCCAAAGCCTTTGGGCTTGCTGGGCTTCGGCTCGGGTATTTGATCGGTCAGGCTGGAACCATTAGCCTTCTCAATCGGGCCCGTCAGCCGTTTAATGTCAATGCCTTCAGCCAAAGAGCGGGTGTTGTGGCCTTGCGTTATTTGGAAGGGTATCGCGAGCAGATTCGGATCATCCAGGCGGAAACAAAGAAAATGGCCGCAGACTTAGGGGAATTCCCCGGACTGCGCGTCTTGCCGACGGCAGCAAACTTCATCTTGTTTCAACCGGAGGATCCGGATGCCTGGGCGAAGGCTATGTTAGGCAAAGGATTTTTGGTGCGTAATCTGGGAGAGATACCTGTACTCGGTAAAAGTCTCAGGGTGAGTGTCGGCAAGCCTGAGGAAAATCGAGCCTTCCTGAAGGCGGTACGGGAGATAGCGGTTCCACTGGCGCAGGCATAAAGGAAAGTTACGAGCGTAAAGGGGAGTTGCAGCATCAAAGTTCATGCTAGCGTAAAGGAAAGTGCACCCGTAAAGGAAAGTTGCCAGCGCAAAGCAGGGCAAAGTAGTTGTTACCTAAACAAGGGCTCTAGGCTGAGAGTAGGCTAGTGTCGTCGGAAGGGGGATGGGGAATGCGTCAGGCAAAGGTAGTGCGCCAGACCAAGGAAACGGATATCGTGCTCAATGTCAATCTGGACGGAACAGGCGAGGCCCGTGTGGAGACAGGAATAGGTTTTTTCGACCACATGCTGACGGCTTTGAGTCGATTTTCTTATGTTGATTTAGAAGTGACGGCCAAGGGAGACTTGGTGGTGGATCCCCACCACACGATCGAAGATTGTGGTATTGTGCTGGGACAAGCGCTTCGGAAAGCTCTCGGGGCGAAGCAAGGGATTGAACGCTTTGGGAATGCCCTTTTGCCGATGGATGAAGCCCTGGTGCAGGTGGCTTTGGATATCTCAGACCGCCCTTACCTGGTCTGGGCTGTCGATTTGCCGCCGGGAAATGTGGGTTCATTTCCCACGGAAATGGGAGAAGAGTTTTTTCGGGCCTTTGCGGTACAAGCCGGGCTTACCCTGCATGTGCGCCTCCTCTCGGGGAAGAACAGCCATCACATCCTGGAAGCTGTGTTTAAGGCCGTAGGCCGAGCCTTGGGAGAGGCGGTTCGGGAAAACCTCCGCTATACGGGTGTGTTGTCCACGAAAGGGGTCTTGTAGGCGTGGAAATGATTGGTATCGTCGATTACGGGCGGGGTAACCTGCGCAGTGTGGAAAAAGGCTTGGCAAAAGCAGGGTTTGAGGCTAGCGTATTGGTCAGTCCGGAGGCGATGCGGGGGATGCAGGGACTCATCCTACCGGGTGTAGGGGCTTTTGCGGATGCCATGGCGGCACTCCGACAAGGGGATTGGGTTGAGCCTCTTCTGGAGTTTGCCCGTTCAGGCAAGCCCTTTTTGGGGATCTGTCTGGGAATGCAGGTTCTCTTTGAAATCGGTGAAGAGCACGGAGAACACCGGGGTCTGGGGCTCCTACCCGGTCGCGTGGTCAAATTTCTCCCTGGCCGGAAGATCCCGCATATGGGTTGGAATACGGTTGACTGGAAAAAAGCGGATCCCCTGATAGAAGGGGTCCCTCAAGAAACATGGTTTTATTTTGTGCATTCTTACTATGCCCTTGCGCAGGATGAAGGAGTTGTGTTAGGTACGAGTGAGTACGGGGTCAAATTCCCGGCCTTGGTTGGGCAGGGCAACGTCTGGGGATCCCAGTTCCACCCGGAAAAATCGGGAACCTGGGGCCTCAAACTTTTGGAAAACTTCGGAAGGATGGTGCAGGAGCATGCGGATCTTTCCGGCCATTGATCTTAAAGAAGGAAAAGCAGTCCGCTTACTCCAAGGACGGATGGAAGATGCCACGATCTATGGCGAGAATCCGGTTGAGGTGGCCTTGGGTTTTGCCGAGGCTGGAGCGGAATATTTGCATATTGTCGATCTCAATGGGGCTTTTGCGGGAAAGCCTGTCAATGATGCAGCGATTCGGGCGATCGTGCAGGCTGTACCGCTGAAAGTGCAGACCGGAGGCGGGATCCGTTCCTTGGAGCGGATGGAGGAACTCCTGGATCTCGGGGTGGAGCGTGTGATTTTAGGTACGGTGGCCGTGAAAAACCCGGAATTGGTGGAGGAGGCCGTACACCGATTCGGTGAGCGGATTGTCGTAGGGATCGATGCCAAAGATGGCCAAGTTGCGGTGCAAGGATGGGCTGAACAGACAAAACTGAGCGTCGATGTTTTAGGGCGGGCGATGCGGGGGATGGGGGTTCAGCATGTGGTTTATACCGATATTTCGCGCGATGGGATGCTCCAAGGGATGAATCTTAAGAGCACGATTCAGCTGGCCAAAGCCAGCGGATTACAAGTCATTGCTTCGGGCGGGGTTTCTGCCCTGGCAGACATTCAGCAGTTGGCTGAGGAAGTTGTCCGTGGAACCTCAATCGAAGGGGCGATTATCGGGAAGGCCCTCTATGCGGGGATGATTTCATTAAAAGAGGCTTTGGCAGTGGCCCGAGGGGCCCGGGTCAGCACTGATGCGCGAAAACCTGGGTTTGGGCAGGGAAGGCGGGATTAAGAGATGTTAGCAAAGCGGATTATCCCCTGTTTAGATGTGCATGAAGGACGGGTCGTCAAGGGGACAAACTTTATTCATCTGCGAGACGCAGGGGATCCGGTCGAGTTGGCGGCCTATTATGATCAGGAGGGGGCCGATGAACTGGTATTCCTCGATATTTCCGCTTCGAGCGAGGGGCGCGAGACGATGATCGACGTGGTGCGGCGGACGGCAGAGGAAGTGTTCATTCCTTTCACGATCGGCGGAGGGCTGCGGAGCAGCGAAGATATTCGGCGTATGCTCAGAGCGGGGGCGGATAAGGTCTCTTTAAATACGGCAGCACTGCAGAACCCGCAGCTCATTGAAGAAGGGGCTTTTGCCTTTGGCAGTCAGTGTATCGTCGTGGCGATCGATGCCCGCAGCACCTCCCCGGGGAAATGGGAAGTATACAGCCACGGCGGTCGTACCCCGACTGGAATGGATGCCCTGGATTGGGCTGAGAAAGCAGAACGTTTAGGAGCCGGGGAAATCCTCCTGACCTCAATGGATCGGGACGGTACCAAAGCCGGCTATGATCTGGAATTAACACGGGCCGTCAGCCGGGCGGTTTCCCTCCCGGTGATCGCCAGCGGTGGGGTGGGTAACTTGGAGCATCTGGCGGAAGGATTGACCGCTGGGGAAGCGGATGCGGTCTTGGCGGCTTCCATCTTTCATTATCGGGAGTACAGTATAGCTGAGGCCAAGCGTTATTTGCGCGAGCGCGGGATTCCGATGCGAGGCTAACCCCGGCAAGCGTACTTAGCAGGACGCTGTCGGCTAAAGGCATGAGGCTATCGGCTGAAAGAGTGAAGCTTTCGGCTTGAAACATGAAGCGGTTGGCTAAAGTCTGTCGTAGGATGACTGGAACGGAATTATTTTAGACCCTCCCTGTTAAGGCAAAGGGCAAGAAGGTGGATGTGCTTAATGATAGAGGCAAAGAGCGAACTTGAAAACAATGCCCAAGAATGGGATTTGAGTCAGATAAAATGGAATAGCGATGGGCTAATCCCGGCGATCGTGCAAGACGGCGAAAGCGGAGAGGTTCTCATGCTTGCTTATATGAATGAGGAAGCCCTACGCCTCACGTTAAACGAAGGGCGGGCCTGGTATTTTAGCCGCAGCCGCCGGCAGCTTTGGCGCAAAGGAGAGACCTCAGGGCATACCCAAAAGGTCATAGACATTCGTTTTGATTGTGATCAGGATACTGTTTTGCTGAAAGTGGAGCAGACAGGGATGGCTTGTCATGAAAATTACTTCTCCTGCTTCCATTATCGGGCTGGGCAGGAAGGGTTTCAAGCGTTTGGGCATCCTGAGAAATGCCCGGAAGCGAGCCTGGGACAGGTTTTGGAAGGCTTGCACACCGTGATTCACGCACGAAATCTGGAACGGCCGGAAGGGGCTTATACCACTTACCTCTTCGAAAAGGGTATCGACAAGATCCTGAAAAAGGTCGGCGAGGAAAATGCGGAAGTGATCATCGCCGCTAAAAATAATGACCCTGACGAAATCCGCTATGAAACGAGCGACCTCTTTTACCATGTGCTCGTGATGCTGGAGGAGAGAGGGGTCAGCCTTCAGGAGATCGCGAGAGAATTGCTGAATCGGAGAAAGTAACCCTGCTTTTTATTTCTCAGGTAGTTTCAGACTTATCTTATATTCATTGATCAATTCATGAAATTGCTCCGGTGGTGCCGCTCGCTGAATTAAGATTTGAGATTTTTCGAAAAGGTGTTTATGCACATCTTCTCTACTCGCTAAAAAACGGATCATTTTTTTGAGACTGGGGTCACTTGTCATGGTGTAATGCAGATTATATAGAGCCTGTGCTCGAATTTCTGCTTCAACATCAGCTTGGAGCATCTGAATTGGGTCCAGACTTTGATCAACATAGCTCATATTCCAGGGGAGTCCCTGAGAATTGACGTAACTTAGCGGAGGCCCCCCCAGCTTGTTTATAGCGACTGCTATCATTTCCATGTGACCCATTTCTTCAGCGGCGATGAAACCTAAAAGCTCTTGAATATAATAGTTGCGTATGTTGGAACGGTGATTTAGGTATTGGGTTGCTGCAGAAAATTCGCTGTCTTTGCCGCCATAGTGTTCGAATAGTATTTGACCAAAGGCGGGGTTGTGAAATTCAACGTGAACCGGATAAAATAGTGGTTTGCGATAAGTAAACACAGTTACGACCTCCTTCAAACGAACGATAGTATTCTGCCTCTTCAGCATATGATTTGCAGGATCTTATGGTTACCCGTATAATTACTTTCTGATTCGCTTAAAAAGGGCTTGTGAAGATACGTTTTCACAAGCCCTTTTTTCTACTGGGGGTGAATTTCCAACCGTTCACGGTTGATTGAAAGCAATTCGACGGAAAATACTAGATTTATCTGATAAAAGGTATATTATTTACACATATAACATGAGACATGATTCATGTTTCATGTTTGAGCTTGAATCTTGGAGGGTAAAAACATTGAATCGAGAAATCGGCAACAACCGAACTGAAAACAAAAACCGCGTAAAAAGTCTTCAGGCAAAGACTGACCGGGGTGAAGCTACACGGCAGAAACTTCTCACAGCGGCAGAAGAGATTTTTGGGACTAAAGGATTTCATCGAGCTTCGATTGTGGAGATTACCTTAAAGGCGGGGGTAGCGCAAGGGACATTCTATCTGTATTTTCAAAGTAAAGACAAGATATTTGAAGAATTAGTGAGAGAGTTAAACCATAGTCTGCGGTGCGAGATCAGTCATGCAGTGAGCGAAGTTAAAAGTCGGCAAGAAGCCGAGGAGATCGGTTTTGGAGTTTTCTTTGCCTTTATTAAAGAACACCGCAACCTCTATCGGATTGTGCAAGAAATTCAATTTGTGAATGAAGATCTTTACAAATGGTACTACACCCAGTTTGCGGAAGGGTATATTGAGGGATTGGAAAAAGCGATGGCTGCGGGTGAGTTCCGCTATTTGGATCCGGAAACGGTTGCCTATGCTTTCATCGGAGTTGCTGAGTTTTTAGGTATGCGCTGGGTTTTATGGGAAAAAGAAGACGTACCTCCGAAAACATTGAATACGGCACTGAAGCTAATCATGGAGGGGGTGTTGCCGCGTAAATAGGAATGGGATTGCGGTTATTCCGGGTTTTCACTACTTAGCAAAGTATGGACAGAAAAAAAAAGGAGGGTTTTGTGTGACACTGGTTAATTGGAAATGGATGAAAACGGGGATTGCGGCAGTGGCGGGACTTGCTCTGCTGCTTACAGGGTGCGGCGCACAGTCATCAAGCAGTTCCGGCGGAGAAGCAGCCCCGGCTAAGACCCCGATCAAAATCGGGATCGTAACATCCCAGACAGGAGCTTTGGAAGCCTATGGCAAGCAAAGTATCCGTGGTTTTGAATTGGGCCTCGAATATGCGACCAAGGGTACGAAAGCGGTGGCGGGGCACCCCCTTCAGGTGGTCATCGCGGATACGGAGACCAAGCCGGATGTGGCTAAACAGAAAGCCATCAAACTTCTGGAAAATGACAAAGTGAACATTTTAATGGGTTCGGCCAGTTCAACCGATGCTTTGGCCATTTTACCTTTGGCCCAGGAATACAAAAAAGTTATGGTGGTCGAACCGGCCGTCGCCGATGCGATTACAGGCTCTCAGTGGAACCGGTATATCTTCCGGACCGGACGAAACTCGTCCCAGGATGCCATTGGCGGAGCTGCTGCCATTGCCAAACCTGGAGTCAAGATTGCCATTTTGGCACCGGACAGCGCTTACGGACGCGATGGAGCCAAGGCTTTTAAACCGGCGGTTGAGAAGTTGGGAGCCAAGGTTATTTTGGAGGAATATCAGGCAACCAATACTCCGGATTTTACAGCGAACCTGCAGAAAATCATTACGGCTAAACCCGATTACCTGTATGTTATTTGGGCTGGAGCCAATGCCCCCTGGCAACAAATTTCCGATATGAAATTACCGGACAAAGGGATTAAGGTTTCTACCATAGCACCGGACATCGCGGCCTTGAAAACCATGGGAGGCATTGTGGGTATGGAAGGGCTGGCAATCTATTATTATGAATTACCCAAGAATCCCATCAACGACTGGCTCGTCAAACAGCATCAGGCAAAATATAATGAGCCCCCGGATCTCTTCACGGCCGGCGGTATGGCAGCCGCTTTAGCCATCGTCGAGGCTCTCAACAAGACCGGCGGCGATGCTACCGCCGACAAACTGATCAGCACCATGGAGGGTATGCCCTTCGATACCCCCAAAGGTCCAATGACTTTCCGCAAAGAGGACCACCAGGCTCTGCAGACGCTGTATGCCATCCGCCTGGAGAAAAAGGACGGAGTCGCCTGGCCCGTACCGGTGCTCCTGCGGGCGATGAGCCCGGAAGAGTCCGCTCCGCCGATACTCAACGGCAAGAAATAGACTGCGCCAAGCAATAGGCCAGGGGGAGGCCAAACCTCCCCTTCCCATGTAAGCAAGGGGACGGTTCGTGCGTCCATGTTTTTGGTGCTGGTCCTACTAGATTGTGTTGGGGTCATTCGGGTCAAACCTCGGGTGACGTCGGTGACGTCGGTGACGCCGGGTGACGTCAACCCCTATGCGTAATACGAGTGCACTACATCCCGGGAGGGTGAGTATGACCGAATCAATGCTGCGTACCGAGGCACTCACGATCCGCTTCGGCGGCCAGGTCGCCGTGGATCATGTCAGTCTCAACATCCCAGCGAATACCTTCACTTCGATCATCGGACCGAACGGAGCGGGCAAAACCACGTTTTTCAACCTGCTCAGCGGTGAACTCCGGCCCACCGAGGGCCGGATCTTCTTCAAAGGACAAGACATTACCCACTTGTCCGCCCACGAACGCACCCGTCAGGGTTTGGGCCGCACCTTTCAGATCACCAATGTATTTCCTAACTTGACGGTACGGGAAAATGTGCGCTTGGCGGTTCAGGCCCAGGCCGGAGTGCATTACCAGATCCTGCGCCACTACGGCAAATACACGCAGTTCACCGAGAAAGCGGAGGCACTCCTCGTCTCCG
>JAJZPA010000140.1 GCA_021811425.1 Bacillota bacterium
GGATATCCTGATCAATATCAGGATATCCTGATCAATCGTTTGGTAGGTCCTATCATTGTTGGACAGCAATTACTTGGTTTTGTGTCCTTTCTGCGCTCAGGCCTATCCTTTACGGAACTGGAGCATATTGCGGTCGAACATTCCGCCAGTGTGCTTGCTCTTGAAATGTTAAAGCAGAAAGAAATTGACGCAGTGGAGAACCGCCTCAGAGGAGACTTTATTGATGATTTATTAACGGAAAACGTTTCCGACCCCCATTCGATTATCAATCGGGCACGCGGGCTGGACTATGATATTACACAGCCCCACAGAGTACTTGTACTCGATATTTGCAACTTGACCCAGGTTGTTCAGTCGTTAAAGTATGATGAAAAGAAGATTTTTCAATTTAAAAGTGACTTGGTTAATATTGCAAAGTCATGTTTGAAGCTTCCATTCAAGGGCATGGCTGTTACCAAAGTCGACCATTTAATTATGCTGATTCAGACAAATCATCTGGATAGACACAATAAAAGCATTAAAGAACTTGAGGAAAAGATTATCGAACAAGTCGCAAATCGGTTCCCTAAAGTGACTTTATCTGTAGGAATTGGATCCAACTGTGTTCGGTTGACTGATTTTTTTAGGTCCTATCAAGCAGCCCAGAAGGCTATTGAGATCGGAAAAGCTCTGAATAAACGGGGCCAAATCGTCTCGCTTGAGCAATTCGGTACCCACGCCCTGCTGTTTAGCGCTTTTAACCCATCCGATTTAAGCCGGTTTGCCAGCGGTCAAATTGGCCCCCTACTAACCTACGATGATGCTTATCAATCTCAATTACTCCCAACCTTGCAGGAGTTTCTCAACAACCGCAGCAATGTGGAGAGAACTGCTCGCAGTATGAATTTGTCAGTAAGCGGTTTGAAATATCGGCTGCAGCGGATTCAAGAGATAACCGGACAGGACCCCAAAGATCCCCAAGCGAGTTTTAATTTGCAATTGGCCCTCAACATTCTTCAATTAATGGGAAAAGACGAAATTGCAGGATATTCCTAAGATACTTCTCCCTTGAGCCGTTCCTCATCCCGTAATTCCCTTCTTAAGATCTTGCCCACTTTCGATTTCGGCAGCATATCCCTGAATTCAATATATGCCGGCACTTCATAGGACGCAAGACGTTCCTTGCACCAACGAATAAGTTCATAGGCACTAACTCCCTTAATATCCTTTTTTAAGACCACAAAGGATTTAATTCGTTCACCGACTGCCGAATCAGGGATACCAACCGTAGATGCAGCGACAACTGCCGGATGTTCCTGAAGAATAGAGTCTACTTTAGAGGCCGCTACCCGGTAACCTTTATGTTTAATCACATCGACTGAGCGGTCCAGGAAGAACATCCAGCCTTTGTCATCTATTCGTACAATATCACCCGTCACATACCAGAGCTGGCCATCAAGTTCAACGAAGTGAGCGCTGGTTTCTTCTGGCTTGTTCCAATATCCACGCACCATATTTTGAGATGAAACCAACAATTCTCCGGGTTCGCCGGGGGCAGCTTCTTCCAGAGTATCTGGATTGACTAGCATAACCTTCTGAAAAGAGACGATCTTACCTGCCGTACCCATAGGGACTTGGGCATCCGGTCTCGTCAAGGCAACCCCGCCACAAGTTTCTGTAGCCCCATATCCCTGATATAAAGGAACACCGAAACGCTTAAGCCAGCGATTGGCGATTTCTTGGGGTAAAACATCCCCTCCACAGAAGAGATACTTAAGGCTGGATAAATCATATTGATCAAGCCGATCATGCTCTAAGATCATGCGATACATGGTAGGCGTACCGAGAAAGGTCTTAACTTTGTAGCGTAAAATATGATCAAATACTGCATCAAGGCTCATTTTAGGGAGTAAGACCAATGTTTCTCCGGAAAAAAGGGCGCCAAAACCAACCACTTGCCCTAGTATATGATTCAGAGGAGCACCTTGCAGAACGATATCTTCACCGAGTGAAATCAAACTGGTACTGGTATCACGCTGCTCGCCGGAACTCTCTAACAACAAGGCGTTAGAAATAGGCACTCCTTTAGGATAGCCGGTGGTACCACCGGTATAGAGCATCTCGGCGATTTCCTCACCGGTCAAAGATAATTCAGGTACAGAAGTATTAGCGGTCAACAAGCTGCGAAAGGTCAAGACATTTGGCCGTTGGATATCATATTTGCCGGTGGGAATCCGGTCCAGCAGTCTGCCAACAGCCTTCTTCCAAGCCGGCAGAAGGTCCGCCAAGGATGTCACAATAATCCGCTGAAGGCCTGTGTCCGCGGCAATCTTATCCACATAGCCAAAATTGGTATCCATGCAGAATATCGTTTGAGCACCACTGTCATTGACAATATAGAGAAGATCTTTGGGTCCGTAAAAATGCGTCACCGGAATGGCAACAGCCCCTAAGCGCTGGATAGCCAGCCAGGCAACAATCCACTGCGGGCAGTGGGGGGCATAAATACTAATGCGATCCCCAGGTCTTACGCCATGATGATATAAGGAACCGGCTACGCGGTTAATCATTTCATTTAACCGGGCATAAGAATATTTTTCACCCAGAAAGATGAGGGCAGTATGAGTAGGCCGTTGCGCAGCGCTCTGACGAAAGGCTTGATCGATGAAAACTGGCTTTGCTTGCACTCCGTGTCACTCCTCTTTATCAAGTGCCAAAATAGGCGGATTTAACTTCCGGATTTTCCATCATTTCCAGGCTCGTCCCGATCATGACTAAGGTGCCATTCTCAATGATATAAGCCCGGTCAACTACAGGCATGATGGGACGGGCATACTGCTCAGACATGAGAATCGTTACGCCGTGCTCACGAATCCTCACAGCAGCACGTACGACTTCTTGCTGCATATGGGGACTAAGACCTAGTAAAGGTTCATCTAACAAGAGCAGTTTTGGTTTAGCGATGAGAGCCATACCAATCGCAACCATTTCTTTCTCGCCACCGCTAAGCATACCGGCTTTTCTTTTTTTCAGGCGGGTGAGGGGAGGGAAGATGTCGAAAACAAAACGCATTCCTTCTTCTACTTCCCGTTCTTTGCGCAGGTATCCACCCAGCTTGAGGTTTTCCTCGACGGTATTGTCCCGAAACACAGGATGTCTTTCCCGGCACAAGATAATACCTCTCTCAACGCGCTGGCGTGGTTTCATGGTCGTGATGTTTTCTCCTTGAAACAACATGTCTCCGGTGATCGTGATCCTAGTTCCGCCTCTCCGTTGTTCTCTGGTTTTCAAATGATGTGTCAAGCCAGCCATCGTGTTGAGGATCGTTGTTTTACCGGCGCTATTAGAACCGAATATACCGACAATTTCACCTTGTTTGATTTCAAGACTGATGTCATTGACGGCCAAAGCATTTTCGTAAAATACCATTAAATTGTTAACCTCAAGCACTTTCGACCACCTCGCTTCCCAGGTAGGCCTTCATAACTGCCTCTTGTTTCATAACATCGCTTGGTTTGCCTTCAGCAATTTTTTGCCCGAAGTTTAGCACGATCACTTTATCAATAATTCTAAACAACTCGGTGAGACGATGCTCAACCATAACTAGAGTACAGCCATCCTCCTTGATCTTTTCTAAAAGAGGAATGACGCTGGCGATTTCCGACATACTCATGCCGGAGAATAATTCATCCAAAATCAGCATTTCCGGTTCAAGGGATAAACAGCGGGCTAACTCCAGTCGTTTTAAATAGCCATGGGGCAGAGCTCCGGCGTCTTTATAGGGAACCTGGGAATCCCGCTCAAATCCGACTTCTTCCAGCAGATGGATAGCCGTCTCATCCCGGTCGCCGTACTTACCGCCGCGACTCCGGCGTGCGCGCGGGGAGGACAGAGGAATGATTAAATTTTTGAATACCGGTAAGTTATAAAAAGGTCTAGACATCTGAAAACTACGGGTAATTCCTAAGTCAACCGCTTTGTGAGGAGCGATTCCGGTGATATTTTTGCCCTTGAAAAATATTTGTCCTGCCGTCGGTTTGACGAAACCGGTAATTAAATTGATTAAGGTACTTTTACCGGAACCGTTAGGCCCGATGATACCTAAGGCTTGGCCTGGGACAAGCTCAAAACTGATATTATCGGCCGCCTTTTCTCCGCCGAAGCTTTTCGTCAGGCCGACTATGCGTAGAATCGGTTCATTTGCCACGTTTATCACTCTCCCCCTCAAGCGCTGTCATCCGTTCGAACTGCTGGTATCTGCGCCGGATAAAATGAAAAATTCCCTCAGGCAATCCGATGGCAAAGATGAGTAATAATAAGGAGTAAATAACCACCCGTAGCGAAGCAAACTCCCGTAGAAATTCAGACAAAGGAATCATGATGAAGGCTCCTAACACACTGCCAAAAAATGTACCCGCCCCACCCACAATGACACTGGTCAGAGGCAGAATGGAGTAATCCAAGGCAAAAGATTGCATGCCCACAACTTGGAAATGATGCGTGAGGAAGGCTCCGGCGAAGGTAGCCGGCAGCGCTGCCAGGAAAACGGCCTGAGCTTTCAAACGCTGAATATCAAATCCGGCGGCCATAACAGCCCGGTCATTATCCCGAACAGCCTGTAAGACAAGGCCGTAGTCGGATGTAATTAAACGACGGTAGGCGTAGATGCAGACGAGCAGCACAACGATCAGAATGTAAAGTTCCGTAGTAAGATTGGGCAAGGGTGGGATTTTATTGAGACCTTCTGTTCCGCCAAGAATCTTCGTTACTTCGATAACCCGGCTGAGCAAAAGCGGTAAAGCAAAGGTAATGAGACCGAAATAGATGCCCCGAAGTCGCAACACCGGGTACAAAATCAAGGTGGTCAGTAAAGCACCGACCAATGTCGCTAAAGGAATACTCATAATGGGCGTCAACGCAAAAGTACGGCTAAGCCAACCGGTTAAATAGCTTCCTACACCGAAAAATAAGGCCTGACCTAAAGAAACAAGTCCAGCTGAAGCCAGTAAGTCCCAACTCAAGGCGAGCAGGGAAATAACAATCGTCGTGACTAAAACGCTCTCCCAATATGTTCCAACCAAATCTTTAAGGAGGGGGAATAGCAGGAGAATTACAATAGCCAGTGTCTTGGGCAAAGTTGCATAGGATAAGTCGCGGAGGGAAGCGAGAATGAAGATGTCATCAGAGCGAACTTTTATTCCCCGATCCACTCTTTCTTTACGATAAACTAAATGGCTCATACTCTTTCCTCCAGCTCCTTTGATTTGCCGAATAATCCTGAGGGCTTGATGGCTAAAACCAAGACGATGGCTGCCAGATAGACAACAGTCCCCCATTGCGGTCCAATGTAAGTGCTGGTAAATACCATAGCATAGCCGACAAGCAAACTGCCAACGATTAAACCGGCTGTACTTTCTAAACCTCCTAATACGGTTACAGACAGTGCCAGCAATAGTACATCATAACCCATATTAATGGAGATAATGCCCAGTGGCAGGATAGCCATGGCCGCTACTGCGGCTAAAGCTGCACCCATACCCATACTCAGCATCGCTGCCCAGTCGGATTCAATTCCAAGCGAGAGCGCTGTATATTCATCCTGTGACATGCCCCGCAAGGCTAAGCCTGCCTTGGTATGATGGGTAAAGAACCAGAGAATGATTGCCAGCAGCACCCCTACACCAACAATAACCAGCCGCTGGTAATCGATACTGACGCCAACAATGTCAACACTGCCAGCCACCAGCGGGGGCAGAGTAAAGTCGTACGTAACAAATCCTATATATCGGAAAAACTCTATCATAGCCACGCCTAAGGCCATCGTGGAGATAACTTCCGATAAGGCAATTCCACGAACAGGCATGATAATTATACGGTAGATTAAAGCTCCAATGATTCCGGTAATAACAATTGTTAACAACATAGACACAAATGCCGGGAGTCCCAGGTAGTGAATCAGCATCCAAGCGATAAAACCCGAGGTGAGGTAAAGACCGCCATGAGCAAAATTGGCCACACCGCTAAGACCGAAGGTTAAGCTAAAACCCAAAGCGGAGAGCATGAGAACCACGCTGTTTACTAGGCCGTAGATGAGGAAGTTTGCTGCCATAAAGTATCAAGCACCTCCTGAAAAAATAGGGGGCAACTCTGACTAACCCGCAGCCGCCCCCCTGGTAATTATCTTGCAAGAACGAGATAGTGAACTAAGCAACCCTTTAATATTCGTATTTTACTTAGAAGTCAATTGGATATCCGCTTCTGCAACACCTTGAGGGAAAACTGCAACCCGTTTGCCATTGATCCATTGGAAGGCCATGCTGATGGCTGTGGTTTTGGGATCTGTACCGTAAATAGCCTGATGGTTAGGATTAAATTTGATATGGCCTACTACACCGTCCATATCCGTTTTTTCTAAAGCGGCTACGATAGCGTCAGCCTCAAGGCTGCCTGCCCGCTTAATGGCATCGGCCAAAACGTAAACAGAGTCATACGCTGGACCCGGTCCATGACCGGACATTTTAGCGCGGGCCTCATCTCCGAATTTCTTGCCATAGGCAGTATTGAAAGCATCAGCCTTAGGTAGAGACTTAATAGCCATGGATCCGGGTTCAAACAGGAAGTTCACTAAACCGTCAATACTGGCGCCGAAGGTCTTGCCGGCAGTATCGGGGGCAGCAGGACTAATAAAGCCTGCTATCAAGGCCGGTAATTTCATTGATTTTGCTTGTTTAATTAAGTTGCCTGACTCTGGCATATCAAATACCGGCACCACCACTTGGGCGTTCACATTTTTAGCTTTGGTCAGGGACGAGGAGAAATCGGAGGACCCTCCTGGATAGGCATCGTGACCGACGATTGTCCAGCCGTTTTGCTGAGCCCATTTTTCCAGGCCGCCAGCAGTTCCTTTAGCCCAGGCAACGTCTTGATTAATAAAGTAAACTTTGTTCATAATATATTTTTTGCCGATAAAGTCCAGGGTTTGTTGAAGATTTGCCACTAAGTTGGCGGAACTTAATGTCGTGCGAAACAAATATTTATATTTATCTTTATTGGCAGCAATGTTTTTTTCAAAGTCCGGTGTCATAGCAATGGATGTAATATAGGGAATCTTGGCTTTAGCAATTAAGTCCATATCGGCTAACAGGACTTCTGAACGGAATGCTCCAACCACCATTGCAGACGGTTTTTTCTCGTCGATTAATTTTTGGAGAGCAGATAGTGCATCGTTCATAGGAACATTGGGCTCTGCTTCCCGGGTGTCGATGGACTCGATCTTTAGCGGTCGTTTGACGCCGCCGACTTCGATTCCGCCCTGGACATTGATTTCTTCAGCCGCTAATTGGACGGATTTGAGGGAGTCCGATCCTTCAATCGTTCCTAAAGCGGTTGCTACCCCCAATACGATGGGAGGATTACTACTATCACCGCTGCCGGTACGGCTGGTTGCTGCTGATTGACCACAGCCCGCTAGAGTAAACAAGATAAATACCATGAGGGTAATCGGCATAACTTTTCTCTTCATTAATGAATACCTCCCATTAAAATAATTTAGCTATCGAGAATATTGTGTCCTCAAAGAATTCCCAGACCTTCGCTCCCTTTCTGTCTAAATATACGCATAATTCAGAATAACATGAATATAACTCCCCTTTCTACGTCTGAATCTGTTGGAAAATAACCCTTATTTTCGTCCGGTTCACACAGTTTACTACTCCTAAAGAAGCGGTGTGTCAGGTTTTCGAGAATGTCAATACCGGCGGAGTCACGCTTACGGTGTTTGAACTACTGACGGCAACCTTTGCTTCCGACAATTTCTCCTTACGGGATGACTGGCATATCCGGTATGAAGGAGGGAATTCTCTCACCGGGGGAGGGTTCCTGTCTGCTACTCAACTTATCCCTTTGGCCGCTATTTTCGTGGAGTTGGGCCATAAAGCACACAACCATACGCTGAGACAGAATTTAGCACCTTTCTTAACTGAGCAAACTTTAGCTTCTTGTCAATATGGCTTTCTGCCTGGAATTCCGCACTCTTGATGAATGTCTGCACCGCCTTGCCTAGCAATTCATCGACATTGCGCGCGATTGCGGGCAGCCGATCCCTCACCTGTGGATATTCGAGTAACTGAGTAAGGTCAAAATACAATCGTCCCCCGGCTTCAAGTAGGAATGTGCTCTCGGCTTGTGGCGAATCTTTGCCGAAAGGAGCTAAAGTCCTGAGTACCGATATCCCCAGGGGTTTTATGGCTTCAGTCATCATTTGCGGATGACCAAAGGATTAAGAAAAGATGAAGCTTGTCATGATTACCAATTGTTCATGCGCGGTATTTGTGGTATGGTATATATAGGAAATAGAAGAACGAATTAGTTCGACATGGGAACTGCGATTATGTTGAATAATGAAGTCACTCTCAAGCAGCAAGTTTACTAGTTTAAGGGGGCTAAACTGTCAACTACCCCCGACTGAAGTCGGAGGCTTGAATAAGCCTGGTTGACTAGCCTAAGTCCTTCGAGGACTACGTTAGACAGGTTATGGCACCATGGGATGCGAGTCCAAGTTTCAT
>JAJZPA010000141.1 GCA_021811425.1 Bacillota bacterium
TATTAAACAATTTTTAATTCAATTTGGCTATCAAGATGTCTCAGATCCCATTTACAAATTAGCTTCAGACCGAATTAAAGCAAAATATGTGGAAAGTTGGCACTATCCCCAGAAATCCATGGATGAATTTCAACTAGAAGATTTGAACGGACAAACAGACCCTTATAGCTACAATCATTTAGACCGTGATAAGAAAATTATTTACAACGGACAAGTGAAATATTTCCGAGATTGGAACGGGAGATTGGTCAGGGGTATTGTCTACCACAACATCAATAATATGTGGTGGGTGATCCTAAACGACTACAAATACACCAATAAGGCCGATTTTGAGTTATTCGATCCAACCGAGGCAGATTTTAAGGCTAGGCGAGTCAAGGAGGATAGAAAGCCCAAGAAATATCTGGACCGGAAAGAAAAACTCCAAGAGGTAAGCCCACGCGAATTAATCAATGAACTCAAGCGACGTGGATTCAAAATTGCGGGATAGGAAGGGAGGGATCGAAAGAATGAAAAAACCAAAGAGAATTCTTGCCGTTAGTGATATTCACGGTTGTACCAATAAATTGGTCAACGTCTTAGATAAAGCAAAATACGCACCCGGAGAAGATTTGCTTGTTCTGCTTGGTGATTACATTGACCGGGGGCCGCAAAGTTACGAGACGATGCAATTAGTCAAATACCTTGTCGCGTCAGGCGCCATTGCCTTACTTGGCAATCATGAAGACATGGCAATGATGGCGGCCAAGCACGAACCAGGTGGCCTGGGACTATGGCTACGCAATGGCGGCAGGGAGACAATCAAAAGTTATGCACGAAACAATGCCGTAATTTCCGATGATCTAGAGTTCCTTGAGTCTTTACGCCTTTTCTACGAGACGGAGGATTATATTTTTGTCCATGCGGGATTAGATCCAATATGGCAAGAGTCGTCCAAAACGGATAGAAGTGTTGCCTTATGGATTCGTAAGGAATGGCATGAATGTAATTACATTGGTAGGCCTGTGGTATTTGGCCACACTCCGATTAAACAAGTAACTACTTGGCCGAGTGGGAATCGGATAGCTATTGATACAGGCGCAGTATTTTACGGAAAGCTATCATGTTTGGAATTGCCAAGTAAAACAGTTTATGAGGTTGGTGGTTCCTATGAATGATCGTTCAGAACAACGGTTATGGATCATCACGGTCATTGTTAATGTATTGGCTATCCTTGTTTATTTTCAAGGGAATTAGGAAGGTGGGTGCATGGCGAGTAGAAACGCAAAGGGACGAATGGTCTATTGGAAAATCTCGTATTCAAAGCAGCTTGCCAGGTGTTCAATTTTTGCCAAACTGCTTTTCACATGGTTGATTCCCAACACTGACGATCTTGGGCGCATGGAGGGAGAGCCAGAGATAATCAAGGGGATGGTATTCCCTTATGATGAAAAAATCACCGTAAAGCAAGTAAAAGAAGCACTGGACGAATTAGCAAGGGAGAAGTTAATCATCTGGTATTCGGTTGATGAAAACTTGTACATCCAGTTTCCTAAGTTTGGCATATATCAAACCTTACGCAAGGACAGGGAATATACTAGCGATTACCCTGATCCTCTTGAGTTGTCAGGACATGACATGACAAGTCAAGACATGGCAGGACATGTCGGACAAAATCTGCGTGAAGTGAAGGGAAGTGAAGTGAAGGAGAAGGGAAGTGAAGGGAAGGAGAAAAAAACGCACTTCGCGGATCATGTCACTCTCACGGAGGATGAACACGCAAAGTTGGTAAAGGAATATGGAGAGCAAGATACTCCAAGACTCATTGAAATTCTGAATAATTACAAGGCCTCAAAGGGTAAGCAATATAAATCCGATTACCACGCTATTCTCAATTGGGTTGTAAAAAGACTAACAGAGGAGAAGCAACGCATGAGAGATGGCCCCAAACCCAGAGGCCAAACCACGGACGATAAATACAAAGACTTTTATCTTTAAGGGGGAATATAAAGTGAAAATTGTGCAACCGAAAGTCATAATTGAAAACCAAGATTGGAAAGGTATCCTTCGGAAAATCGAAGTGAAAGGGCGAGTTTGCTATAAAAGCGAGGAAAAAATCACTGATGACTCGGCTTTAGTTTTTATGGATTCTTTACTAAATCGCGGACATTTATCCGTACTGGAACATTCGTCTATCTCGGTAAAATTCATTGTTGACAGGGGAGTTTCACACGAGATAGTGCGTCACAGATTAGCCAGCTATTCACAGGAAAGTACGAGATATTGCAACTATGGAAGTGGTGATGTCACGTTTATAGATCCATTCTTCTTCAAAGGGGGAACCACTGAGAAAGCACATTGGAAAACAGCTTGCGCTTACTCTTCGTTATGGTATAAAGAATTATTAAAAGCTGGGACCACGCCGCAAGAAGCTAGAACCGTATTAAACAACAGCCTTAAAACTGAACTCTGGATGACGGCAAACATTCGGGAATGGATACACTTCTTCACCTTGAGGGCGGCAAAAACAGCACACCCTCAAATGCGACAGGTGGCTATCCCACTTTTGCTAAAGCTCAAAGAGCTGATTCCTTTTATTTTTGGCGGCATCGGATATGACAAGGATTTCCCTGCAGAATACTATGCCGAAATCGTGGTAGAGGAGGGATCCAATGAATGAATTTGAGGAAATTATGAAACCCATCGCGGAGCTCATGGAGCGCAAAAACCGGGATTATGGGAAATCCTTCGACGCCCTCAGAGCTGAGTATGGCGAAGTAGCATTCCTTATCCGCGTGTCGGACAAACTCAGTCGGCTGAAAGCCTTAACGCGTCAGGCGGCTTTAGTTGAGGATGAATCAATCGAGGATACGATTAAAGATATCATTGGGTACTGCACTCTGGAGTTGGCGTTCCGGAGGCGGCCAAAATGATACTTCTCACATTAGCCCTGACAGCCCACATTCTCATGGAATCAACAGCCTACGACCTCCAAGGTCCTACAAAACACGGTGAGCCAGCCGGTCCAGGGATCGTCGCAGTAGACCCAAAAATCATCCCGCTCGGCAGCAGGGTGCGCATCGAAGGCATGGGCGAATTTCTAGCCTTAGACACCGGAAAACTCATCAAGGGTTTCAAAATCGACATTTGGATGCCAACATATGAAGAATGCATGAAATGGGGCCGTAGAGAAGTCACGGTCTTTATTTATGCCCCAATATCACGGGGAGGGGATACGTTTGGCCGAGAATTGGACGCAAAAAATGGCGCAGTACGAAGCGGAGATTGGAAAGATTCAGATGCCGATGGAGCCGGACCGGTCGGACATAACCCGGCTGGAGTCGATGATCGATCAAGTTTACTCGAAAGCCCGATTCGATCTCGCACGGACAAAAGCCACATACGACAGAGTATCTCGCCTGTGGAAAGACACCCAGAAAGAGGCTTACCTCCTAGCAACCGGGACCCAAAAGGAGCGGGAGGCACTCGCGATCAAGTTCGCTCGACAGCAAAAGCTCAAGGAGTCGGAACTTACAATCGAAAATGCATTGAGTATAGCCGAGGAGAGACATTTCTTTATGGACTCGGTCGTGGACATTTTGCGCGAGAAGCACGGGCGGTTAGTGGTGGCCTTGGGGAGTGCGAAACTGGATCAAAATCTGACGAGGTAGGGGGAGTTTGGATAGTGAAAAAACCACAAATATATAAATACGCAGAGCTACAGGAAATGCAATCATGGGAACTCGATAAAAAAATCGAAAAAGCCCAAGAGATAATCCGCGAAACATTCAAACAGGGCAAAAAAGTTGCTCTTGCATTCTCTGGCGGGAAAGATAGCACGTATTTATGGCATCTGATACGCAAGACCTGCCCAGAAGAAGCAAAAAACATGATTGTCATTTTTGGCAATACGGGCGTCGAATATCAAGAATCGCTTCTATTCGCCCGTCAACTCGGGCGCGAGTGGGGCGGTGAAAATTTCTATGAAACAAAACTTGATCGCATTAAAGTGCCCCGCCTGAAATATGAGGCACAAAAAGAAGTATGGGCGATGATCGAGGAACGTGGAGATGTTGCTCGGTATCTGAATAAAAAAGGCCGACTTCTCTCAACAGACAAACTTAACGAAGCCGTAACTCCGGAAATGTGGGAGGATTTCCGGAAACGTAAGCTAGTTTGGGAAGTCGGAACGCAGGTAAGCTTTTGGTTTATTGCTGAACAATATGGGTTTCCAATACTCGGTAAGGATGCCACAAAACTCGACGCTCCTCGAATCAACATTAATGTATTTCTGAAATATAGCACGGAAGAATCGAAGGGCAATGAGAAATATTACAGCATGCTAAGAAAGTTCCCGGATATGCGCATATCGCATTCCTGCTGTGTTTTTATCAAGGAACGTCCATCTGAAAAACTCCAGAAAGAACTAAAATGTGACACCTTATTTCGTGGCTTACTTGCAAGCGAATCCCGCCGCCGAACGTTTACATTCCTTGACCACGGCTTTTTGTACAATACGGCTGATGGTTATCTATATTCAAATCCCCTGTCTATTTTCAATGATGAAGACATCTGGGCAGGCATAAAGCAAGATAACGTGCCATATGCACCCTTGTATGACCTAGAAGATAATGACGGCAACAAACTATTTGAGCGCAATGGATGCTATGTCTGCGGGACGGGCCTTGCATATGAAGGTAATAATATCGAAATATTGCGGAAGCACTATCCAAACAAATGGCAGGCGCTGATGAAATATGGCATGGCAAATGAAATAAAGACATTTGCTTGCGCTATCAGTGATGATATTAAGTTAAACGTTTTAGATTGCAAGTGGTTACTTAATATGCGACCCTGCGCATTCGATAGATTGACTCCGAGGAAAAACTTACTCGAAGATTTGCAGTACGGAACCCTATTATTTTAATGAGTTTATTTTAAGAGAGGAGATGTAGAAAGGATTGAAAGTTGGGTTAATTGACGTTGATTCTCGGATCCCAAATCTTGCCCTAATGAAACTCTCGGCTTGGCATAAAGCGCAGGGAGATAAAGTCAAATGGCACGATGGGATGTACGACCAACCTGACAGAATTTATGCCAGCAAGGTTTTTAAATTCACTTCAGATTATGTCTATTTTCCAGGCTGTGAAGTTATCAGGGGGGGCAGCGGGTACGATTTGGATACCAAACTGCCAAACGAAATCGAAAGCCAAAACCCGGACTATTCGCTGTATGGACTCGATTATGCGATGGGCTTCACGTCACGAGGATGCAACCGGAACTGCGGATTTTGTATTGTTCCCCGGAAAGAGGGCCGCTGGCATCAGGTAGCAGACATTGATCAATTCTGGCAAGGGCAAAAACACTTGATGTTGCTGGATGGGAATCTAACGTCTGACCATGAGCATTTTATTCAGACATGCAGGCAACTGATTGACGACAAAATTAGAACCTACTTCAGTCAGGGGTTAGATATTCGGTTGATGGATGACGAAAAGGCCAAGATATTAGCTCAAGTGAAAGATTGGGGCTCAAAACGAATCCACTTTGCCTGGGACAATATAGCCGACGAGGAAGAGATTCGACGTGGGATCGAGATAGTAACGAAGTTCATTAAGCCATACCGGATCATGTTTTATATTCTAATCGGCTGGGACACCACGCTGGAAGAAGATCTTTATAGAGTTGAACTGCTCAGAAGTTTTGGAATTGAGCCTTATGCTATGCCGTATGACAAAACAGATCCATATCAATCAGACTTTACGCGATGGGTAAATGTCAAAAAGACTTTTAAAAATGTCCCATGGGACAAATACGAGCGTAGAAACTAATTTTAGGGAGGGGAAATCATGAAATTTAGTTGTGACAAATCACTCTTACTTGACGGCATAAACACCGTGCAAAAGGCCGTCTCCGCAAAAGAACACGTGGCCGCTCTCAAAGGCATCTATTTGAGTGCAGAAACGGGGTATCTCCTTTTCGCGGCCACAGACTTAGAGATCGGCATCCAGACCAAACGGACAATCATTGACTGCGAAGAGGAAGGGAGAACAGTCATCCCGGCCAAACTCTTTTCTGAGATTGTGCGCAAACTCCCAGACGGTGATATTTTTTGCCAGACCCGGGATAACAAGTTCGTGATTAAATATCGCGAATCACAAGTTGAACTCTTGGTGATAGATCCTGACGAGTTCCCGCTCTTGCCAGAAATAGACACAGAGATCGCCACTCTACCAACTGAAGTTCTAAAAGATGGCATCAAGCGCACCATTACTTCCGTAGCACCCGATACGTTGCGACCGGTGTTCTCAGGGCTTTATTTCGCTCTGGCAGCAGGGAACCTTGATATCGTTGGCACAGACACTCACAGGCTGGCAGTATTCTCGCACCAAGTTGAGTCGGATACCGAATTCACGGCCATCATCCCAGGGAAAACAGCGAATGAAATACTGCGCCTATTGCCAAGTGGAAATGTGAGCATAAAAGGCTCAAACAATCTTTTGAGTTTCGAGTGGGGCGAAACGAAAATCACAACAAGGATTATCGAGGGAGCTTATCCAGCTTATAAGCAAGTCTTGCCCAAGAGTTTCGAGAGCCGCGTGTATCTCAACGTGGCGGAATTCAAAGGCGCCATCGAACGCGCGAATATCTTGTCTGAGGGTGAAGGTAAAATCATTAAACTATCTGGCGCACTCGATGTAACTCTGGTAGGCAGTGCCTCAGGACGGCTGCAGGAACATATCAGCACCGAAGTTGAAGGACAAGAAATCCTGGTTTCGGCAAACTCGAAGTTCTTCCTTAGCGCTCTGACGGCTATTGAAGGAGAATATGTCCACGTTGAGTTCAATGGGTCAAACAGTCCGATGGCCTTGAGGGAAGAAGGATATACGCACATTATTTTACCGGTGAGGACAGTAGAATGAGATATGAGGAGTTTTTAGAGAGCAAAAAGATAATATCAAAGCCGGTCGGTTTTAAAGCAGGGGAATTAAATCCACTGCTTTTTGATTTCCAAGCGGATATAACAAGATGGGGAACACAGAAAGGCAGGGCCGCGGTATTTGCCGGAACTGGACTTGGTAAAACGTTCGTAGAATTAGTTTGGTCAGATCAAGTCCATAAGCAAACCGGGGGCAATGTTCTCATTCTGGCTCCTTTGGCTGTAAGTCAACAGACCGTCAGAGAGGGGCAGAAGTTCGGAATCAAAGTGAATCTATGCCGGACACAAGCAGACGTAAAACCGGGAATCAACATCACGAACTATGAGATGTTGGAGCATTTTGATGCGAGTGAATTCGTTGGAATTGTACCCGACGAATCATCGATCCTTAAGGCGCTTGATGGCAAAACCAGAGCTCTCCTCATTGAAACCTTTGCGAACACGCCATATAAATTAGCTTGCACCGCTACGCCAGCACCCAACGATTATATGGAGCTCGGGGGCCATGCGGAGTTCTTAGGGATCTGCAAACACACTGAAATGCTATCCATGTTCTTTGTCCATGATGGCGGCGATACCTCGAAGTGGAGACTCAAAGGTCATGCAGTCAAGGCCTTTTGGGAGTGGGTCGCAAGTTGGGCCGTCATGCTCACTAAACCCTCGGACCTGGGATACGACGATTCAAAATTTGAACTCCCACCATTACGGATGCATCAGGAAGTTGTCAAAGCAGAATCACCTACCGAGGGACACCTTTTCAGTATCGAAGCGCAGACGTTACAAGAACGTCTGGCAGCGCGCAGGTCAACGATAGGAGAAAGGGTCGCAAAGGTCGGGGATATCGTTACAGGGGACGAGAAGTGGCTCATCTGGTGCAATCTAAATGCAGAGCAGGACGAACTTGCCAAACTCTTCAAAGGTCGGTGCGTGTCGATTGATGGCCAGACTCCTGATGATAAAAAGATACAAATGGCGAAGAAGTGGCGAGAAGGTAACGTGCCGATTCTGATTACCAAGCCTAAAATTTTTTCATTCGGGATGAATTGGCAGCATTGCTCGAAAGAGGTCTTTGTTGGTTTATCTGATTCATTCGAACAAGTTTATCAAGCGATTCGCCGCTGCTGGCGATTTGGGCAAGAGAATCCCGTGGATATTTACTTTGTCACGGCTGAAACCGAGGGAGCGGTCGTCAGAAATATCGAGCGTAAGGAAAAGGAATTCAACGAGATGCTTCAAGGGATGATAAGCGCCACGCAGGAGATCACAAGGAAGAACCTACGCGGAACTGAAAGAGAGACGGACGAGTACAATCCGGCGGTTGAAATGAAGCTGCCGGAGTGGTTGAAAGGAGAGGTAGCATGAAAACTTGCCGAGAGTGTGCTTGGGATGTCCCAGATCCAGAGGATCCTAGTTATAAAGAATGTGACTCGCCGGGTGGTATTTCCGAAGAAATATTCGAAGAATACGACGATGATCAATTGCCGGAGCATTGTGGTTTCTTTCTGCAACAGGGGGTGTCTGAGTGAAAGTAGTAGCTCCAGTA